>CALLFA010000049.1 GCA_937997635.1 uncultured Saprospiraceae bacterium
ACTTTATGGGAAAAACGTCAAGGTTAATTTGTACAATGGATCAACCAACTTGGTTTTATAGAATTATCAATAGATCTCCAAGTCATTATGCAATGAAAAAATTAACGTTAAATTTCATTGGAGTAAAATCTGTTAAAATAACTGCAATCGGACCTTTGAGACTATCAAAAGAAAAATTCAGGAATAAGTGGATAAAAAAAGTAGAAAAATTAGGCGAACAGAACAAATGAACAACAATTAGCTGTTCTGCATCTAAGAAGGGACAGAGTGCACCTCTCACTACTTATACTTTTATTCGTCATATTAATTATATCCAATATTTATATGAATAAGTTTTTAGCTTAGATATACCCAGCGCACTTGAGTGTGACCTCCCATTTTATCAGTATCTGCGTGCAAAACCTCGTAGGTCGACATTATGTCTTCAGCTATGAACAATAATTAAAAGCGGAAGACAATCCCGAAGGATTGCCTTCCATCACTAAATAAAGTGTCATCTCTTGTTATTAATTTCTTCCAGCGATTACTCCTCCATCAGTATCCCAAATCGCGCCTGTAACCCAAGACGCTTTATCTGACAGTAAGAATAATATGCTATTTGCAATATCTTCAGGAGTTCCATTTCTACCAATTGGATGAAATGCATTAAAACCCTTTAAAGCTTCTTGTGCTTCGCTTTCTCCTCCAAAAACACCATGGTATACTGGTGTATTGACAACAGCAGGAGATACAGCGTTAACTCTAATGTTGTGATCAGCTAATTCCATGGCCAAATGTTGTGTCAGCGCATGTAATCCAGCTTTTTGCATTGAATAGGCAGAAGATGGTGTTGCTTTCACCGCTTGTTTTGCCCACATAGAACCGATATTCACTATCGATCCTCCACCACTTTTCTGCATGGCTCTTGCAGTTGCTTGTGTTAAGAAAAAGAAACCTCGATTTAGATCTAAGTATGAATCATAATCCTCATTGGTGTGGTCTAGAAATGGTTTAGGCCCAAATATACCAGAAGCATTCACTAAGAAATCAACATTTGAGAGACTACCAATTTTATCAATCAAGTTATTGACTTGCTCACGGTTAGTAATGTCTATTTGATGCTTAACTAGATTTGGTGCGTCGGATACTTTATCCGGGCTTCTGCCAACAATATGAACAGTCGCACCATTTTCAAGTAATTGATGTGTTGTGGCTTTTCCTATACCACTTGTGCCACCGATGACGATAGCTACTTTGTTTTTAAAATCTGACATGTGTAATGTGTTTAATTGTAATATAGACAGACAAGTCTGTCTTTTAATAAATAATTTTTTTTATATTATTTGAGCACAGATAGTTTTCGCTTCTTTAATTGGCCAATTCTTTTGATGAAGATGACTTTCACCAACAGCACTTTCATACAGCAAATATATTTGTCGAATCTTCGAGTTTCGACTCTTGGAAGATTTTGTTTTAAAATTTACAACAGTCAATTCTTTGATAAACTCAATAAATTGATTCTTTTGATTTTGAATTTCCTTTCGAATATGTTTATCGTTTTTGGGTATCTCGGACATTGTCTTAATGCACCAACAACCATTAAACGTCTTCTTATTAAAAAACAGCTCTAAATAATCAAAAATTGAAAGGATACGCGATGTATTGTCTGGCTTTGAGTAGCAAAACTCTTTTATATCATCCAAAAAATTACGATTCATGAATTTCAAATACGCCAAACACAATTCTTCTTTTGACTCAAAATGATTGTAAAGAGTCGCTTTAGCTATCCCAGATTCGTGAATAATTTCATTTATCCCAGTAGAATTATACCCATTCTTATAGAACAGCTCTGAGGCAGTTTTAATGATGTGATCTTTTATTTCTACTCTTTTCACAATACAAAGATATACAATTTAATCTAAGTAGACAAGTCTGTCTACTTATTGCTCGAATTACACATTCCTATTACTGATATTTCGAGCTTCCGCTGGTCGCAGATAACCAATGATTTCTGATGTTAAACTGATATCCCAGTGGTCTATTTCAATTTCCTCAAATAGAAAAAGGCTCCTCAATCTTACATCAAGAAGCCTTTTCTAAATATGGTTTTTTAAAATCTTATTCTATTAGTGTTGAACCACGATACGCTCATTTAAGACAATCCAAGGATGTCTGATTGAGGCGTAATAAATTCCTGATTGAAGTGATGACACATCGATGGACTTAGTCGTTTCACCAATTTCCAAATTCATAGACTCCTTCATCATCAATCTTCCATTTGCGTCATTAAGTTCAATCGTTATTGGACCTTCAATGTTGCTCGAATTGATTCGCAGCACCAGTTCATCGTTGGCTGGATTTCCTAAGGCGACTAAACTTACTGTTGGTTCTGTCAATCCACTATCTGGACATTGATCTCCACTTACTCTTGACAATTGAATGAAATTACTTGACAATTCAAAACAAGAAGCAATAGGGACTTGTGTCACATCTTCTTGAGAGCCAATAGTAAACTGAGCTGTTGTACCAGTATGTGAAACGCCATAGATTCTACAATTGCCAACACTAAGACTTTCAAGATCTACAGAACCACTTGTATTTACTGCAAGAAACCTATTATTGATATCTGTAATTAAGTAGGTATACGATAAATTTGATTCTGAGTCGTTGAATAAGTTGATGACATCTCTTATACTATCTTGTACACAAATGGTAAGTTCTGTAGCCATGTCATCTGCATTGACTGAGCCACCATCAACTATATCTGTCCTCACTGTGATCGGATTAGAGAATTCAAAACATCCATCTAAATCACTAACATTCTCTCCGAGCACAATACCTAGAACTGTACCAAACGAGCCCAAGTGCCATACCTGAACTATTTCCTCTCCAAAGTCATCGAAATTGAAGTTAGAATTTAGTTCTGCAGCAAGTATGACTCCTAATGTATCAGTGACTACCCAGACAGACTCCTGACCCGCTGGAACTGTCAAATTAATGCCTAAAAAATTATCCTCTCCGTCACCGGCACAAACAACAGTTTCTACAGTACCATCATCCAATTCGATGCTACCACCAACAGCTGGACAATCAAGACAATCGGTTTCTACGATGACCTCTACTGGATTTGACAAATCAAAACATCCACCAATGTTGTCTATATTTCCACCAATAATTACATTATCAAACATACCGATAAAGCCAACATGGTACACCAGGCTAGTACCTGCATCCTCGCCTTCAAAGTCAATGTTTACTTCTCCTTCAATTCTTGCAATAATACCTGCTGTATCGGTAACAAGGAAAACTTCACCATTACCAGCTGCCGCATCTACTTCGAATGTGATAAGGTCAATAAAGCCGTCACCACTACATACGGTAATTGAAGTTTGACCGCCATTTGCAGTTAAATTACCACCGTCAGCCAAACACATATTCATATCTGCACAGTCGATTTCTTTTTCAATTCTTAGTGGATTTGATAAAGCAAAACATCCTTCCAAATCATTGGCATTGGAGTCAATTAGCAGACCAGTAACGGAATCTTCAATAGTTAAATTCCACAACAAGCAAACGCCTTCTCCACTACCTTCAAAATTGAACATAGGTCCTTCAGGGAAACTTAATATCACGCCCAAAGTATCTGTAATGACCCATACACTTGTATCTCCTATACCTGGCGTTACATTTACCATAAGGGCTTCATCCATATTGTCGTCTACACAGACAGTAGTCATATCTAATCCCCCATCAAATGAAATTACAGCAGCAATTACACCACAACTTTGTTGACCACAATCGTTTTCCTTGGTCACAGTCAACGGATTTGAGAGTTCAAAACAACCACTGAGCATGGAAGCATTTGCGCCAACAGTAAGACCTGATATGCTATCCATAAAAATCAAATGCCATATTTGGCAGACACCAGCATCTTGCCCTTCAAAGTTGAATGGTGGACCATCAGACAAGAAAAGAATGACACCTGTATTGTCAGTGACTAACCACTGCATACTGTCATTACCAATACTCGTTAGATTTACATTTATACTATCATCCATGCCATCATCCGTGCAAACTGTGATCGAATCTCCACCCCCATCAAACGAAATAATTGAAGGTGCAATTTCGCAGAGCGCAGTGGCACAATTAGTCTCTTTTATAAGCGTAACAGAATTAGATAAATCAAAACACCCTTGTAGATCCATGACATTCATACCCTGGTTAAGTCCTATAAGATTTGAAGAATAAGACATATGCCATATCTGAGTTCCTGCACTGCCATCTGGTATCATGAATGGAGGACCGCTATTAAATAATTGTATGATGTTTCCGTCATCATCTGTCAACAACCAAATGCTCAATTCACCTTCTTCGCCGGTTAAAACGAGATTGACCTCTGCGTCTACACCATCATCATCACAGATAGTAATTTCAGCGTTACCATTACCATCATCAATTGTCCCTCCGTTAAATGTGCCAGCGTCTTGAATGACTGTTATTGCATTTGAAATGTCAAGACAACCATTTAATTCATTGATGTTTTGTCCAAGTTCACCACCCGAGAGTGTGTCCCTGAGACTCACATGATAGATTAAAGTGACTCCTGCACCTATACCTTCAAGGTCAATAAATGGTGTCAATTGCAATGCAATTATCTGACCTGTTGTGTCTGCGGCTACGAAGACTGAATTCGCACCAACGTTGTCGGTAACAATGACTTCAAATTCATCACTGATGCCATCGAGTGCACAAATAGTAATTTCTGTAGACCCATCCGCAAGTGCTATTGCCCCACCATCCACAACACATGTATCTGTAGCACAACCGATTTCTTTATTTATAATGATCGCATTTGATAATTCAAAACAACCCATTAAATCATTGGTGTTATCTCCATCTCTAATGATGAAAGATGAATCTCGAACGGTCGCATGGACAACAAGGCATCTGCCTTCGTCTGATCCTTCAAAATCTATGGTAGAACCATCAAATGTTTGCGTCACATTACCCGCACTATCAGTCAATAGCCACATACTGATACCTGAAGCACCTGTAAGCGTAAAGTCTATTGGATCAGCAATTTCATCATCTGCACAAATGGTTATTTCGGTTTCTCCATTACTTGTTGAAATCGCTCCGCCTGAAACCACGCAAGGTGGAGGAGCTACACAGCTTTCTTTTTCTACTGTAATTATATTAGATAAATTAACACAGCCAGTCACATCAGTAATATTTACACCCGGCCTTAGTCCTCCAAATGGCTCTAGGACACTAGCATAATAGATCAAACACACACCTGTATCAGATCCTTCAAAATTGAATAAAGGCTCATTTTCTAAATCTAAGATAATGCCATCTGCATCTGTAATAACAAAAAATCCCGCTCCCGTATTTCCAGTCAACATGACTTCGAGATTCTCATTCATACCATCATCAACACATAAGGTAGTCTCAATCTCACCATCCAGTAAGGCAATAGAACCAGGGAGTATTTCAGCACATTCCGGATTAGCACAAGCACCAGACAATCTCACCACTGTAATGGCATTTGATAAGCTATGGCAACCTTCTAAAGTAGCTATATCCATTCCTAACATAAGATTGAATGTAGAATCTCTAGTACTGATGTGCCATATCTGACACATACCAATAGCTGAACTTTCAAAATCAAAAGTGTTGTCACTACCCTCTTGAATTCCGATTATTGTTCCAACAGAATCTACAATAATCCATTGGCTTATACCTGTATTTGAATTAAGGTCAACGGTGAACTGATCACTCATATTATCGGTGACACAAATCTCAATATCAGTACCAAGATCCATTATGGAAATAGCACCACCAGATACGGTACATTCAACATTCGAACACAATTCTCTTGTTATTGCAAGTCCTTCGGAAATCTGAAAACAGCCTCCAAGTTCACTAATTGAATTTCCAGGAATTAATCCAGTTATTTCATCTAATGCCGCTATGTGTCTAATAAAACATTGTCCTGAAGGCTCACCTTCAAAATTAAAAATATTATCGTTTTGAGTTGTAAGAATAATGTCATTTGCGTCTGTTGTCACCCAAATACTACCACCAATATTGTCAACGACATCGACTACAATATTTTCATCCATATTGTCATCAACACAAATTGTAACAGCTGTCTGTCCATTCATCGTAGAAATGGAACCACTCATAATATCATCACAAACCAATGGTGCACAACCATCAATTTTAGATATTTCTACTGAGTTAGACAATACAAAGCATCCGTTTACAGAAGTGATGGCTTGACCAACTTCAAAATTTTCTAAGTCACCATCTGATGACACGTGCCAGATAAAGCATCTACCTGGTGTATTATTGGTAAAGTCAAAACTCGGTTCATTTTGGATAGTTATAATGTTTCCTTGAGGGTCCGTGACTATATAATTAGACGTACCCGAATTTCCATCTAAGCTAATGTTCACCACATCTGGTTCATCATCAGTCACACATAGGATGAGGAATGTTTCGTTATTTGTTGTTTCAATATTTCCACCATTGACAGCACAATCTGGAGGACCACAGCCTACCTCTCTGATCACATTGATCTGATTAGACAGCGCAAAATTTCCAGTCACATCAGCAATATTTTGTCCTGCCTGCAAGCCAAAAACATCTCCAAAGGAAGCCACATGCCATATCTGGGCAATACCTGCACCAGAGCCTTCAAATTCGAACGTAGCTACTGCTTGGACTATTAAAATTTGACCAGTAGTATCTGTGACAATCCAAGTACTTTCACCCATACTGCCATTTAATGTGAGAGATATTCTGTCTGACTCTCCGTCATCTGCACAGACCGTTATGTCTCCAGCTCCACCTCCGACATCTGATGTAATGCTACCGCCAACAGGGACAGGAGCTGGGTTACAATCTTCGAGTTTGTTTACAGTTAGTGGATTTGAAAGATCAAAACAACCTTGGATATCCGTCAAATTATTGCCTACGTCAAAACCAGTGATTGGATCACGCAATGCTACATTATAAATAAAATTAGTGCCACCACCGGTACCTTCAAAATTAAATACACTTTCTACTTGTATGACAAGAATCTCACCCCTAGCATCTGTCACGGCCCATAATCTTGCGCCGTCACCTCCTTGTAAAACAAGCTGGATATTATCATTTTCACCATCAGTCACGCAAACATCCAATACTGTTAAGGAATCTGAACTCATGACGACACCACCATCTACGCTACACGTATTTGGTCCACATTCTCTAACCTTAATGATAGAAATCGGGTTTGACAAGTCAAAGCAGCCACCAAGTCCATTTATGTTTACGCCTGCAGCAAATCCTGTAACAGGATCTAATAAACTAATGTGATATAGAAAACAAGTACCAGCTTCAAATCCTTCAAAATTGAAATCTAGTGTACCCCTGATATCTGAAATAATTCCTTGCTCATCAGTCAGTATCCAGGCTGTTGCCCCCACATTCCCTGTCAATGATACATCAAGCACATCATTTTGACCATCATCCACACAAATTGTGGAAGTAGTCGTACCATTAGAAAAAGTCAAGCTTCCACCTTCTACAATACATGGATCTGGACCACAATTAATTTCTTTAGTAACTCTAATTGGCGTAGACAATGAAAAACAACCTCCAAGATTAGAGATTAATTCTCCAGCAGTAAATCCTGTGATTGTATTTTCAAGACTTAAATGATAGATCAAACAAACTCCTTCACCACCACCTTCAAAAGTGAAGATATTCGTGTTTTGAGTTCTTAATATTTGACCACTCGCATCAGTTATAACCCAGGTAGACGGACCTACATTTCCTGTCAATGAAATTTCCAGACCTTCTACCATTCCATCATCTGCACATACCGTGAGACTTGACACTCCACCTGGTCCAGCTATCGTTCCTGAAGATACATTACATGTCGGCGCACCGCAATTATCAATTTTATTTACTGTCACTGGATTTGACAATGCAAAGCATCCTGCCAATTGATTGACATTGGATCCCACTGAAAATCCGTCAAGGGTTCCTGTCAAGCTTAAGTGCCAGATGGTACATGTACCGAAAGGACTATTCGTAAAATCAAATGATGAATCATTTTGAATTTCTAAGATGTTGCCTTGGTTGTCTGTCACTAACCATATGGATGAACCTCGATTTTCACTCAAAGTGACAGTCACAACATCAGCTTCCATATCGACAACGCACACATTTACTGTGGACTCTCCTTCTATGGAAATAGTCCCACCTAATACATCACACACTGGTGCGCCACAATTGTCAAGTTTAGTCACTGTAACTGGATTAGACAGAGAAAAGCAACCAGCCAATTGATTGACATTGGATCCCACTGAAAATCCTCCAAGAGTTCCTGTGAGGCTTAAGTGCCAAATGGTACATGTACCAATAGGACTATTTGTAAAATCAAATGACGAATCATTTTGAATTGCTAAGATGTTGCCTTGTGCATCAGTGACGAGCCAAGTGGACGAACCTTGATTACCAGTCAATGTGACGGGTATAATATCGGCTTCATCGTCTACCACGCATACGCTTAATGATGTCTCTCCTTCTACCGAGATAGTTCCACCTAATACATCACACACTGGCATGCCACAATTATCAAGTTTATTTACTTGAATCGAATTTGACAATTCAAAACAACCATCTATGCCAGAGACATTAGCGCCAATAGCAAATCCCGTAAGCGGATCTTGCAGACTCATGTGCCATATAAAACAAACGCCAACTTCAGCATTTGTGAAATCAAAGTTTGAGTCATTTTGAATAGCAAGAATGTTTCCTGATTCATCAGTGACCAACCATATGGATGACCCTGAATTACCGCTCAAATTGACATCCACGATATCTTGTTGTGAATCGACCACACACAAATCAACGGCGACTGCTCCACCTATATCAATCATTCCTGCTTGCACATCACAAACAAGTACACCGCAACCAGTTTCAAGAATCACAATAATCTGATTTGACAGATCAAAACATCCAGTCAAGTTAGCAATATTACCACCTGGATTTAAGCCACCTACTGTATCATCTGAACTGATATGCACGATGGAAAAACTACCAGCTGGAGATCCTTCAAATTGAAAATCAGCGTTTTGTTGAATACTAATAATGACTCCCTGATCATCGACTAAAAGCCAAGCAGAAGAACCAGAATTATCAGACAACATTGGCGTTATACTGTCAGGCAAACCATCGTCCGCACAGAAATTAAATTGTGTGAATCCTCCAAAAGATATACTACCACCTTGGACAGTACACGTCTGAAAACAATCTGTTTCTTTGGTGATGTTTATAGGATTTGAAATATCAAAACAACCTTCTATGTCACTTACGCTATTGCCCAAAACAAAACCAGTTATTGGATCCAATAAACTCATATGCCAGATTTGGCAACTCGAAATATCTGCATTGTCAAATACAAAAACCGGAGAATTTTGAATGGTTATTATATTTCCATTAAGATCAGTGACAAGCCATGTTGAAGAGCCAGAATTACCAGACAATACTACGGTGACTGTATTCTGAGAAGGATCTTCTACGCAAATTGATACATCTGTAGATCCATCTTGTAGAGCAATGTTGCCTGCATCAATATCACATACGAAACCGCAATTGATTTCTCTAGTGATGGTGATTGGATTTGATAAATCAAAGCAGCCAATTATATCAGAGACATTTCTTCCAGCTGAAAAACCCGCTTCAATGTCACCAGCACTTAAATGCCATAATTGACAAACTCCTTCACCAGCTCCTTCTAGGTTAAACATGTTACTTCTATTTATCAACATGATGTTGCCTAAAGTATCTGTCAGCAACCAGAATGTATCTCCAATATTATTAGAGACCACTGGTGTGATTAAATCTGGTTCGCCATCATCAACACAGATCGTCAATTCAGTTTGACCATTTGCTGAAATAATTCCACCTATAACATTACATACTGGTATGCCACAATTGATTTCTTTGGTAATTGAAATTGCATTTGAGAATTCAAAGCAGCCCATGATGTCACTGATGTTTTCACCTATTCCAAAATTTGAGATTGGATCTTGGAGGCTCATGTGTCTGATAATACAAGTCTGGAGAGCGATCCCTTCAAAATTGAATATTGGAGAATTTTGATTACGCAGAATGACTCCATTTTCATCTGTTACGATCCAAGTTGAAGCACCTACGTTACCCGTCACTATAAATTCCAATTGATCGTCTATACCATCATCTGCACATACAGTTGGAGAAGCTCCATTGGCCAATTCGATTACACCTGCATCAACATCGCAGACTACAATTGCACAATCTGTTTCTTTCACAATCGTGACAGGCTCACTAGAAGTAAAACAACCGTCAAAATCTAGAAGTGGAGATCCGATTTGAATAGTCGGAACATCATCTAAAAAGTTAAATAATATCAATTGACAATCACCATCAGTCGAATGAATCAATGGTAACTCACTTCTATTTGAAAATACTTCAATGACATTTTTATCAGAATCAAGCAATACAAATCTTGAGAGACTTGCAGTATCTAGTACAACTGTAAGCACGTCGGCTATATCATCATCAAAACATATAAAAATAGAATCTTGATCATTATTCAGTAAAGAGAGTGTTGGTTCTCCGAAAACAATTACTGGAGTCGGAATGTCGCACAGCACATTGCAATCAACGATCTTTTCGATGATAAAAGGTCTCGAAAAATCAATACAACCAGATATTTTGTTAACGTTTTGCCCTATTCTGACTTGGACATCTCCAAAGGAAGAATAGTGATGAATGTTAACTATACCTGCTCCCGTACCTTCAAAATTAAACTGAGGGGTACTTACCAATTGAGTAATGATTCCTTTTGAATCAGTGACTAACCAACCTTGGGTATCACCTCTTACAGAGGTCACTTCTAGCGTAATATTATCTGGCACTCCATCTGATACACAAATGGTCTGTTCAATTTCTACGACTGACCTAACAAAGCCAGAAAATGGAGAAAACAAGTTTATGACTATTTCATTTGATAAGCCAAACCAACCTTTCAGTTTTTTAATATTGAGGCCTACTCTTGGTCCTATGGTAAATTCGTCATATCCTATATGGAGTATTCTGTAGGCATTTTTGTCTAAGCCAGTTAGATTAAAACTTGGTATTGTGGACAATTGTCTGATGACACCAGCGTCACTCGTTAGCACAAAGATTGATGAATCTCCAACATTGTCGACTAAATCAATATTTATCACATCCAAAACATTATCCGTTATACATATCTCTGTAGGATCACTTGTCGATATCGTTCCACCAGCAGGCTTATTGTCAAATGACCCAGCATATGACATACTGTTGATAAGCAGGAAATGGAAACAGACATATAGAAATACCCTCAAAGAATCGGAATTCGACCTGACTCTCATAAACAAAAATTAAATATTGTTAAAAGCTAAATATGAAGGCTCTATATCAAGGCGAAGTGCCTTTCAGTGGTGGATTTACCAAACAAATGTACAAAACATATTACAATATTTTATAATATGTAGGGGAATTTGGTATAAAATTTGTCTTTAGTATGTTAGAATCCCTGTTTTTAGGGGTTGCTAAATTAAAAATGAATCCATAATTTATAAAAAATTTAAACCATGATCGTATTCTCAATTGCAGTATTAGTTGTTGTTGTTTACGGAGAGAAGTTTGTGAAAGAAGCGTTGCAGTAATTATTTTACCGCTTTGTACATCGTACGTACAGCTTCCTCACTAAACGTACCCAATAGGCCAGTCTGAAAAATATATTCTCTATCGCCATTTAATTTGATGTGGCGAAAGTCATAGTTGATGTTATCATCATCAATTTTCTTTTCGAAAATGAACCCATCATCGTATTCTTCGATAATTTTAGAAAAGAACTGACCACCTTTTACAGTTTGTAACTGATCTTCTAAAATTTCAGCAATTTCAAAAGTCGTGCTCTCTGAAGCGATCAATTGAATGTTAAAATCTTTATCATTCATAATTGTCACATCCTTCCAAATTCCAATATCGTCTACAGTTACTTCTACATCATCTGGAGCATTTAATTCTAACGGTATTCCATATTGAAGAAGACTAAGTGATTTGCCTTCTGGTTGGCTCGAACAAGCGACTAGAGAAACAAGGATAAAGATCGTGCAGATAAACTTCATACTGTAAAGAAACATATAATAAAGAAAACAAAAAACCCTTTACATAAAATGCAAAGGGCTATTTGCTATTATTTTATCTAATAATGATTAGGCTTTTTTTGACTTGATGGAACATCCAATTGCTTTTGTCGTAGCTGGATCAGGAGTTTTGCCCATTCTGATCGACTCAACTGCATTCTCAATATAATTTATTGACACTGATTCTGGATCTCTTGGGCTATCGTCAATAGCACCGATATATTTGACCATTCTTTCTTTATCAAGCACATAGACGTGAGGGGTCTTAGTTGCTCCATAAGCAGGAAAGACTTCTTGTTTTTCATCAAATACATAAGGAAATTCAAACCCCTTCTCGCTCGCTCTCACTTTCATTTCAGAAAAGCTATCACCTGGTTTAATGGATGGATCATTAGGATTTATTGCTATGACAGGAAAACCATCATTACTGAATTTCTTATGTAGATCAATGATTCTGTCTTCATACTTAACTGCCCAAGGACAAGTGTTACAGGTGAATATAACGATATAGCCTTCTGCGCTTTCAAAATCGCTTAACGACACCATTTCGCCATCGATATTTTTGAGAGAAAAATCAGTTGCTATGTCACCAACCTTGTAACCATCACCTGGATCTGTTGCTAAGATTTCTAAAGAGAAAAAAGAAATTAATAAAAAACTAAGGATTGTTATTTGTCTCATAAATTTAACCTTCTAAAAACTTGGAAATAAAATTTTGTAATTCGTTATAGCTTGAAAAGTCAGCTTCTTCAAACTGTCTTTTGTTTTTATCAAATAAAAGTGTCGCTGGGATAGCTCCTGACCAATCTGTAGACACCTTATCGATCCACTCATTGTATCTCGTGTCATCCAATAGCCATACTTCGGATTGAATATTTTTCTTTGTTAATAATGGAATAACCTTTCGGTTGACTAGCTTTTTATCATCAAGACTTATCAAGACGACTTTCAACGGCTTTTCAAATTCATCAGATGAGTTTAACTCTTCGAAATACGGCAGTTCTTTCACACAAGGTTTGCACCATGTTGCCCAAAAATTAATGATGTATGTCGTGTCAGAGTCCGTACTTAGCATAGATTCCATTTGATCAAACTTGTCAAATACTCTAACATTCTTGTCTGATGTCTGCGAAAATGCCACAAAACCAACGGAAGTAAGCAATAGGCTGAATATGAATTTCATATAGTCTTAATAACGATTATACTACCAAAATGTTTCCTTAACGAAAGTCTTGTAGATTTATTCAAACTTGCTTTTGAAATGTTATGAAAATGAATTGCAGGTACTCTTAATTCAGTTTGTACTTGAGTCCCATATCTTGTATTTCATCAATAAATTGTAAATCTGCGTTTACTTTATTGGACGGGGCTACTAGTTGGATTTTCATTTCGTCCTCCATGTCAAAGACCTCCATACTCAATCCATGTTTGCCTTGACTATTGGTAATGAGTTTTTGCATTTTTTGGACTAGATTATCATCGATTTGTTTGAGGTCAATTTGCAATGTGATGGATTTTGTCAAAGCCTTTCCTACCGAATCAAGTAAACGAATATTAGTCACTTTGAAATATGGATTATCGTTAAATCCTGTTGTGTTTTTACCTTCTACATAAACCACTTGACCAGAATGCAACAACTCTTTGTATTTGAGATAGTCATCTCTGTATAATCTGAATTCTAGCGCACCGTCAAAATCTTGTATGGCGAATCTTCCGTATCCTAGTCCTTTCTGATTGACACCGTGAAAGGCTTCTGTGACAATACCTGCCAACTTTAGTGTTCTGTCTTTATATTGCTCAGCTTTATCTAACGGACAAGAAGTAAAGTTCTCCAGTTCAAGTTTGTAATCATCTAACGGATGACCGCTAATATAAATACCAGTGACTTCTTTTTCCTTTTCTAATTTTGTGATAAGTGGCCATGGTTTCGTCGCTGGCATCTCAGGTTCTTGGATAAACTCATCAGAGATATCTCCAAAAAGAGAGTTTTGATTTTGACTTTTTTGAGCTTGAAATGAATTGCCAAATTTAATGGCATGTTCGAGCAGAGTTGAGAAAGTCAAAGACTCTGTAAAATAAGCAGATCGTTTATGTTTGAATAAATCTAAGGCGCCACTCAGTACTAAACTTTCAAAGCATTTTTTATTTACAGATCTAAGGTTGACACGTTTGGTCATATCAAAAATACTGACAAATTCTCCTTTTTCGCGCTCTTCCAAAATTGCACCAACAGGTCCCTCTCCTACTCCTTTAATGGCAGATAAGCCAAACCTGATTTGCCCTTGGCTATTCACATTAAATTTAAGTCTACTCTCATTGATATCTGGACCTAACACTTCCAACTTCATGCGTTTGCACTCTCTTAGAAATTTATTCAAACTGTCAATGTTGTTTTTGTTATGATTTAACACAGAAGCCATAAATGCTGCAGGGTAATGAGCTTTGAGATATGCCGTCTGGAATGCAATAAAGGCATAACATGTCGAGTGAGACTTATTAAATGCGTATGACGCAAATGCTTCCCAATCCTTCCATATTTTTTCTACAGTAGCAGGTGGGTGTCCATTTTTCTCACATCCACTTTGAAATTTAGGATACATCTCATCGATCAGCTTTTTCTTTTTCTTACCCATTGCTTTACGCAACATATCCGCTTCACCTTTACTGAATCCAGCAAGTTTTTGAGAGAGTAACATCACCTGTTCCTGATAGACAGTTATCCCATAGGTTTCAGAAAGATATTCCTCCATATCTTCAAGATCATATTTGATCTCTTCTCGGCCATGTTTTCTGGATACGAAATTTGGTATGTATTGCATTGGCCCGGGACGATAAAGGGCGTTCATGGCAATGAGGTCATCAAATTTATCTGGCTTGAGTTCTTTCAGACTTTTCTGCATACCAGTAGACTCATATTGAAAGATTCCTACTGTTTCACCTCGTTGGAATAATTCATACGTCTTTTTATCTTCTAATGATACTGTATCTATATCTAGGTCAATATCGTGTCTGATTTTGATAATATCGACGGCATCCTTAATAATTGTTAGCGTCTTGAGGCCAAGGAAATCCATTTTCAATAAACCCGCATCTTCCACCACACTATTGTCAAACTGGCTGACTTGTAAGTCAGAATCCTTTGCTACTGAAACAGGCACATAGTTGGTCATATCATCTGGCGTAATGATGACACCACAGGCATGAATTCCCGTATTTCTGATTGATCCTTCAAGCTTTTGTGCCGAACGAATCATTTCTCCTATCTGTGTTTTTTCCTCTGCTAACTGTCTAAACTTTAAGGCCTTTTCATTGTCCTCAGGGATCATTGCGGATTTCAACTTCTTATCTACGCCACCTTTTGCTAAGACTTTTTTTAGTGAAGCACCGAGGTGTGTCGGAAATGTCTTAGCCACTCGATCTACTTCTGACAAAGGTATTTGCATGACCCTCCCTACATCTCTGAGGCTAGACTTCGCAGCCATTGTCCCATAAGTAATAATCTGAGCCACTTGATTTTGACCATATTTATCGATGACATAATCGATGACTTTACTCCTTCCTTCATCATCAAAATCTATATCGATATCAGGCATGGATACCCGTTCAGGATTCAAAAATCGCTCAAAAAGTAAATCGTATTTGATGGGGTCAATATTGGTAATGCCAAGGCAGTAAGCAACGGCAGAACCAGCTGCAGAACCTCTGCCAGGCCCCACGGAAACACCTATTTCTCGTGCAGTGCTTGTGAAGTCTTGGACAATAAGAAAATACCCTGGATAGCCTGAATTTTTAATAACCCCCAATTCAAAATTTAGCCTTGTCTCGATGTCTGCAGTTATTGTTCCGTAGCGCCTCTTGGCTCCTTCATAGGTCAAATGCCTCAGATAATCATCCTGAGTTGTAAATCCTCCTGGCAGTGGGAAAGCTGGAAGGACAACATCTCTTGCCAGATTCATTGATTCCACCTTGCTGACAATCTCCATTGTATTATCGATAGACTCCGGGATATCTGCGAATAAAGCGTTCATTTGATCTTTAGTTTTGAAGTAAAAATCTGAACTAGGAAATTTGAATCTGTTTGTGTCTATAATGTTTGATCCTGTATTGATGCAAAGAAGGATATCGTGGTAAAGAGAATCCTCTTCTTCTACATAATGTGAATCATTGGTGGCTATGATTTTTACATCGTGTTTACGTGCCAACTTTATGAGTTCTTGATTGACATCTTCTTGGCTCATACCAGTGTCGTCAATTGTCTCCATACCGCTGTGTCGTTGCAACTCTATATAGAAATCTTCACCAAACACATCTAGCCACCATTTCAATAACTCTTCTGCTTTTTCTAATTGACCTTTAAGAATCGTTTGTGGGATTTCAGCACCTATACAACAACTGGTAGCAATGACACCTTCATGATATTGTAGTAAAAGTTCTTTATCGATCCGCGGAAATTTACTGTATAAACCTTCTTTAAACCCAAGCGAACAGAGTTTACTCAAATTTAAGTAGCCTTGTTTATTTTTTGCAAGCAAAAGCTGATGGTACCTTCTGTCTCTCTCCCCTGCTGATTTTGAAAATGATTTGATGTGTCTGTCTTCGACGAGATAAAATTCACATCCGATGATTGGCTTGATGTTTCTCTTTTGTGCTTCGGCTACGAATTTGAATGCGCCAAACATATTGCCATGATCCGTTAACGCAACAGCAGTTTGGCCATCATTAACTGCCTTTTCCATCATAGTGGCTATGTCAGAAGCTCCATCCAATAATGAATATTGAGTGTGACAATGGAGATGGCAAAAATCTGGCATAGGCTTAAGTTCTAATATTCAAAAATAGATTAATATGAAATAGCAACACGATGTTGAGGGTAAAAGTTATTCACAAAAAAAAGCCCACCCTGAAGAGTGAGCTTTATATGCTTTATTTTTTCACTTTACCTATGCTAAAGCGATATCGGTTTCTTCTCTTAATTTTATAACCCCAAAGATTAAAAACAACAATGTCAGAGACATTAGCCCCCATTCTCCCATGGTAGGAATAAAGGCGGCAGGTGGCATTGGAACAGTCACTCCAGGAGGTCTAAATGCACCTGATGCAGCCGTATCCGCATCAATAAGAACAGAATCATAGATGGTATCACCGCAATATATGATGAAGCCTTCGTCATCACCAATGCCGAAGTCAAACTCGATTCCTCTTTCTAATGTCAAGCAACTAAATGGTGCTATAGTTATTCCAAATAAGGCATCTCCATCATCGGGGAAATCAGCCTCATCATCAGACACAATAGCTCCATCTAAAGAAACCAAACTTGCAGAATTATTACAAATGGTGACATTATCAGGTCCTCCATCAGGGTCATCAAAAACGATTTCCAAAATAAAAATATCAGCTGCCGCAGGATCACAAGGTTCAATGAAACTGATTTGGTCTTCATCGGTATCCCAAGATTGCGAAATACTTTCACCGCCACATTCGATGGTAAAACTATCAGCTCCTCCCAACCCAAATGAGAAGTCTTCATTTCTAAATAGAGTCAAACAACCTCCCGCTGGGACTGTTTGATTAATCAAAATTTCTGCTTCATCTGGACCTTCACTATCAAATACAGAGGCGCCGTCCAATCGGATGTCTTCGTTTGTACTGTTGCAAATGACAACAAAATCGTCATCATTATTAACACCTGTAATTGTAAGGTTTGCAAGATCAGCTCCTGAACAAGCTACTGGTGGTGCTTCAAATTGAAAAAAGCCACCTGGAGGATCTACAGGAATATTCACGCTTATAGACGAACCATCTGGACAAGAAAGAGTAAAGGTTTCACCAGTTCCACCACTAAATCCAAAATCAAAATCTGTGCCTTCGACAAATGTCATACAACCTAGACCTTGGATTGTTGTTTCAGCCAATGTCTGCGTACTACCACCATTGGGACTACTGTCCATAATCATTGTCATGTCAGAGAGTGTGACTGGATCAGGACAACGATTGCATAATGTGAAATTATCATCCCCTGTCACTTGAACAGATGAAATATATATACAATCTAAAGCAGCTGCATCACATGCCAAAATATCGCTAAACGCTAAAATTGATAGCACAACAGAAATGATAATAGTCTTCATGAGAATGTCGGTTATTACATTGAAAATTTTATGGATTTATAATATCTTGAATATCAAGTATAAATACATAAAATTATTCTTTAATTTATTATAAATTTTCCTTACTCAATATAGGTCTTCTACTTTATATATTAATTTTTTATTCTTATTTTATGCTAAATATTTAAACTATATGTTTCGAGTCTCTCTGAGTATAGTGACGAGGCTTTCGTATACACAATTTCCAATAAGCGAGTTTATATGATTAACATTATAATTGCAGATGATCATCAGATTGTTTTAGACGGGTTGAAAACTCTTCTGAGTACAGAGGATGACATTCGAGTGATGGACACATTTACCAACGGTCATGATGCTGTCATGTATTGCAAGGACTTCCAAGTCGACGTTGCTTTGTTAGACATTAACATGCCAGTCATGGATGGGATAACGGCTTGTCAAAATATTACGGCAAAAAATACAAATGTTATCGCCTTAACCAATCATCAGGAACTTGTTTATATCTACAAAATGCTAAATGCAGGGGCTCTCGGTTATGTACTGAAGACCACCAATAAATCCACCTTAATTCAAGCGGTAAAAACTGTATCGAATCAGGAAAACTTCTTTTGTGAAGATGTTCGAAAACAGCTCATCAACATGGATTCGTTTCACCATGCTGAAGAAAAACTAGAAACTCCGACTATTTCAAAAAGAGAGAAGGAAATTTTGCGATTAATTATCAAAGAAAATACCACTAAAGAAATTGCAGCCCAGTTGTTCATTGGTCAATCAACAGTAGAGACGCACAGAAAAAATTTGCTGAAAAAATTGAGAGTAAAAAATACGGCTGGGTTAGTCAGATTAGCATATGAAACAAATCTACTGGCTTAATTTATTTACAACACTCTTATTCCTTTCTTATCCATCTGATATTTGGAGTGAACAAACAGATGATGTTGACAACAACACTTTAATCATAAACTCCATACACAAGAACTACCCAGTTGGCCAACACATTAGTTATTATGTTGACACCTCTAAAGCATTAACTGTATCTGACTTTGCTGAATTCGACAGCCTTTGGAAAATAAATAAGAAACAGAGACTGAGCTTTGGACCAGAACAAGCACATCACTGGATACAATTTAAAGTCAAAAACAATTTATCAGAAACAGTACCAATTGTTCTAAATTATGAATACGCACATGTGGCCGAATTCAGTATTTACAGAATGGAAAGAGATTCGATCATCCCTTTAGGGACTTATGGTGACAACTATCCATTTGACAACAGGAAAATTAAACACCCACACTTTTTAATTTTTGATCAATTAGATGTAGAAGATACTGCCACTTATTTACTCAAAATAAATCAAGAAGGACAGGACCTACCAGTTCCATTATTTATCTCGAGCCAATATCACTTTTTTGAGGATGATCACAATACAAGACTTATTCACGGTTTTAGCTTTGGCTTAACCCTACTTATTGCTCTAGGTATTCTTGGTCTGTTTGTGATACTTAAAAATCAATATTTTTTATTGCAGTTTATCGCTTCACTATTCAGCTTATTTTATGTGCTTGCTGAAGAAGGTTATGGCTACATGTATCTGTGGGGGTTCTCGCCAAGGCTAAATGGAATATCAAGGCCCTTCTCGCTAGGAATAGTTGTTATTTTTTCTCTGTTATTTACATCCAGTTTCCTGAAATTCAAACACAGCAATTATTTAAAATATCCAATTTTGATTTGTTTGCTCTACATGCTTTTTGCGCACCCAATATTTTTGTTGCCTATTCATACAGATAAGACGATTGGTCCTTTGATTTCTATATTTCTGTTGATGGCACTTTTCATTGCTCTTTTAAATATTGGCATCTGTTTGCAAAAAATGTTTGTTGAAAAATCTAGAGATGCTGTGTTCTTATTGACCATTTTTGTTTTACCTGTCATTGGCATATTGCTGAGAACAATTTCTTTTCAAGGTGGAATAGCTAATTTATTTACAAAACACACTGGGATAATTATTTTAACCCTTCAGACCACACTACTTGGCGGGTACTTATTGTATCGTTCTATTTCCATCATTCGAGAAAATCAAAACATTAAGTTGACTTTGGCTGAAGAAAGACAACAAGCTTCTGATTCAATCTTACATTCTCTCCATCAAGAAAGAGAGCGAATTTCCATGAATATTCACGATAGTCTATCCAGCCTGTTATCTGCAGCAAAAATTAATTTAGAAACTTTAAAAGATTCATTTACAGAATTAAAAAACAATAAAGAGTATGTAACCACGAATGTCCTGCTGACCAAAGTTAGTAATGAAATGGCTCTTGTGGCGCAAAATCTAATGCCGAAAACGCTGAAAGAATTTGGACTCATCGACGAAGTCAAAAAACATATAAACCTATTAAAAGAAAATACGGATATACAGATAAATCTTGAATACAGCGGATTCGAGGAAAGGCTTCCAGAGAAAATAGAGCTAGAATTATTTTACATCACGATGGAAGTCCTAGACAATACAATAAAGTATTCTAAAGCGGCTACAGTATTGATTCAATTTATGAAGTACGATAATGAGATTGTCGTTATATATGAGGACGATGGTATCGGTTTTGATGTTCATTTGATTAGAAAAGGAGCTAATGGACTAGCCAATATAAGGAACCGTATAACACTATTGTATGGAGAAACAGACATCCATTCTAAACTAAACGATGGAACAACCATTACCCTTAATATCCCATTATGAATGTGTCATTTTGTAGATGCCCAAAGCATTTTTAGTGGTTACTTCTGCCACTTCTTCAATTGAAATACCCTTCACTGTCGCAATCTTCTCAGCAACTAATGGAATATATGACGGTTCGTTTCTTTTGCCTCTATGTGGGTGTGGTGTAAGGTAAGGCGCATCTGTTTCAAGTACTATCCTATCGAGAGGAATTTCTTTTAAGACATCATCCATTTTAGCATTTTTAAAGGTAATGACTCCTCCTAAGCCAACATGAAAGTCAAGATCAATAATTTCATTTGCTTGATCGATAGTACCATTAAAACAATGAAATATCCCAAACAGGTTTTCTTCTTTGGCAAGTCGAACTTCTGTTATACAATCATCCAATGAATCACGGGAATGGATTACAATCGGTAAATCAAACTCTTTGGCCCACTGCATTTGAACTCTAAAAGCATCCTTTTGGGCTTCAATAAACTCTTTGCTCCAATAGTAATCAAGTCCAATCTCTCCTATTGCAACAACACTATTTTGCTTAAGTAACTGCGATAAAGCATTTAACTGACTGTCTACCAAGCTGTCTACAGAGCAAGGGTGCAAACCAATCATTGGATGACAAATATTGGGATAATTCTGTACACAGGACATAACTTGCTCCCATGAGGAAGTATCGATATTGGGTAAAAACAATTTATTTACCTTGGCATCTAGTGATCGTTGTATACACTCATGTTGATCATCTGCAAACTGATCAAGATAAATATGAGTATGTGTGTCAATAAACATACATTTGTTTTTAGGATGGCAAAGAAACAAAAATACTACGTTGTTTGGAAAGGACATGAGCCAGGAATCTATACCAATTGGACTGATTGTCAATTGCAGATAAAAAGTTATTCAGGAGCAGAGTACAAATCATTTAAAACCTTACAGGAAGCTGAGCTTGCTTATGGTGGTGAATATGCGGATTTCAAAGAAAGCAAAGATGCCGACAAGCCAAATCTATTGATTGAAAATATCGAGGAAATCAAACGCAACAGTATCTCTGTAGATGCCGCTTGTAGTGGTAATCCAGGAGATATGGAATATAGAGGTGTGGATACTTTTTCAAAAGATGAAATTTTCAGACAAGGGCCATTCGAATATGGGACAAACAATGTAGGCGAATTTCTTGCACTCGTACATGCATTGGCATTACTGGATAAAGGGAAGGCTTACGACAAGATTATTTATACCGATTCTAAAACTGCAATGGCTTGGGTCAGGAACAAGCGGGTCAAAACTCAGCTCAAACAAACGCCACAAAATAAAATCCTATTTGAACTGATAGACCGCGGAATAACATGGTTGAAGAATAATGAAGTCAGGAATCCTATAGTCAAATGGGATACTAAAAACTGGGGTGAAATTCCGGCTGACTTCGGCAGAAAATAATTATTTCCTATTATAAAATTTCATTTTGTAATCCACACTAATTGCTCCCTTCCTGATTGATTCTAATTTTCTTTTTATCAATCTCTTTTTAACAGGCTTGACATAATCAAGAAACAATTTGCCTTCAATGTGGTCATATTCGTGTTGGATCACACGTGCATTAATGCCTTCAAACTCTTGTGTTACGCGAGTAAAATCAGGCGTATCATACTCGATGACAATTTTTTCATTTCTCTCCACATCGGCTCTCACATTTGGTATACTCAGACATCCTTCTTCATATGCCCATGGTTTTCCTGTTTGTTCTTTAATGTCAGCATTGATAAACACCTGTTTTATGCCTTTCTCTTTGTCTTCATCTTCTAATACTTGTTCCGTATCTATAAGAAATAATCGGATAGATTTACCTATTTGAGGAGCTGCCAACCCTACACCCTGGGCGTTATACATAGTACTCCACATATCCTCAATAAGTTGATCAAGTCCTTCAAAATCTTTGTCAATTTCATCAGCAACTCTCTTCAAGATAGGAGTCCCGTATGCAATAATTGGTAAAATCATATATGACCTAAATATTCTTGTAAAATAATAACAGCGCTCATTTTATCAATTAAATATTTATCTCGGCGCTTTTGTTTTTTGACACCTGCTAATATCAATGCTTGTTTAGCTTGAGCGCTAGAAAAACCTTCATCTATTGTATCTGTGACTATATTAGGAAATTTAGCATTCAATTTCTTAATGAACTTCAGAATTTTTGAAACAATTGGTGTTGGAGTGTTGTCTGAATAAGACGGCATTCCTACAACAATTTTTTCGACTTCCTCCTTCTTCAGGTACTCTTCAATATATGCAAATAACTCTTTGGAGTCTAAGCCTGTCAAGGGATTGACCGCAATACCTAAGGGATCTGTCACTGCCAGCCCACTTCTTTTTTCTCCGTAATCTATTCCTAAAATTCTTGCCACAAGCTATAAAAAGTACAATATTAACGAACTCTTGGTTATTTAAAACAAAAAAGGCCTGCTCTAGTTCCCTAGAGCAAGGCCTCATCCCAAAAACAGTAAACTTTATCTTTATTCTAATTGATAATAATCATTTGTTTAGTTAGACTTTGATCATTGTACGTGAGTGTATAGTACAATACACCTGTCGCATTCAATTCATCCTTTTTTAGGACAATCGAATTAGAACCTGCTTGATAATACCCAGTTTTGTTTGCTACAACTTGACCTGTGTAGGTATGTACCATTAAAGAAACATTTCCAGCAGCAGGGATAACAAAATCAACATTTGTCAAATCCTTAAATGGATTAGGAACATTCTGAGAAAGTACTACGCCGAATTCGTTATGTAAATCTTCATCTACCTGCTCTATCCTAATAATTTGATTATCGAAATACGCTTCTGCTGACGTTATTGATGAGTTTATTTCACTCTTCTCATAATTGACAGCTCCATTGACTTTGCTAAATTCGACAGTGAATAATCCTTGGCCAGCATTAATCTTGGTTGGATTAGTTTCATGCCAACTTACAGTTATCGCACCTTTTTCATCATGGATTCCAAAGTTTTCGTTAGAGATTAAACCAACACCATCAAGCCTTAATCCCTTGTAAATCAGATTATTATAATCGTACTTAAGTGTGAATTGATATCCATCAAGCGTGATAGTATTATCAGCAATAACAGATAATGCAATGTTATTCCGATCTGATTCACTTTCATGGATTTGTAGACTAAGCACTTCTGAAGACCTGGTTTCTGCATTTGTAAACCCATTTACCTCAGCAGAATAATTAACATCTCCAGTTTTGATTCCAATAAAATCTACAACCTTGTCTTCTTGTAGTTCTGATATACGATATGTGCTAGCATAATTATCAGATAATGGATTTTGGTCATCAAAAAATCTATACTCTTTATTTATAAAATTCCAAACGCTGTTACCATTAAATGATTGAGACATACCCAGAATAACCTTCCGAAGTTCAACAATATCTAGGGCTGAAATTGATTGATCACTATTGATATCCGCAGCGATGAATTTGTACGGAGAATCTAAATTCAATGAGCCTAATATATGCTTTTGAATAATCACTAAATCCAAGGTTGATACACCATTTATCGGACTATCGTTATTCTTTTCCGGATTGATCACGTATTCTCCACCGATTTGCATATTTGGAAATGCATATTCACCATCTCTATCTGTATTTACATTCGCTTCTGCTCCTTCAAGCTTGACATTGACATCAGACACCATGACTTCATCTGGACGTGAAATCGAACCTGAAATAATCGCACTAAGACCACTCTCAGTATCACTTTCTTTGCCATCACAACCCATCATCGTATCACCATTGCAAACATTTCCATTGTCTTGGACAGAGACAGTAGCCTCGCAGAATGATTGTCTGACTACTTGCTCACCTTCATGATCAGGAATCTCACCATTTTCGTCAACTGTTGTAAAATAAATAGGAATTGTAGTCGTGCCTATATCTTCACAACACAATAATATGTTACTCTGATTAATATCAGTAGCGCTAAATGAAATAGCTACTCCATCAGCACAAGATGTATTCACATCTTTAGTGAAATCGCTTGCCCACAATGTGACATTACCATGTTCATTTAGACTTACTGCCAATCCATCAAGACAAAACGCGGTAGGTGCTTTACAAAAGTCAACCACAATATTGGTCACTTCATTTGTAGCGTTTCCACACTTATCGTATAAAGCATATTCAAATGTATATGAACCAATAGGCAACACCTGCTCAACGGTCAATTCGAATCCGTCTTGTTGACCTTCCAAAACCACCATTCCATTTTCATCAGTCAGACAATAGTACCATTCTAGTTCTGATCTCTCAGAGCAAGATCTACCACGAACCTGGCCTCTTCTTTGGATAACAACAGTAGCAGGGCCACAAGATTGATCAAATGAGCAGAACTTTTGCTTATCCTGATGACCAAAAGTCATATTGTTCACTATAAAAGGCTCAGTATCGTCTTTAATGAAAAACACTTGTGGATCCAGTCTGACTCTGTCGTCAAATACACCATCAACTCTGGCATCATTGAAGTTACACCAATTAATGATCTGCCAATCTCTAATAATTTTATAGCAAAATTCACTATTGTTTTGAGTTCCGTTACAATCTCTTATGGTGTTACCAGCAAACAACACTTGATCCTCAAACTGAACACCCAATAGATCGCAATTGTCCTCACCAGGGAAACTTGGTTCTCCAAATGCAGATGGAGGAAACAGATTTTCTGTATTTGTATCAAAACCAACACATACACCAGTACCCACATCTGGGACACACAATATAGAATCTCTAAGTTCAGTGATAACAATTGTTTCAAAATTAAAGGTATCCGTTGGTATGAATTCCAACACCTGTTCGCATGGATCAGTTGCAAATTCTCTCTGACCAGGATTATATGCTGTAAATTTTCGGATAATCTCACCTCGACCACATTCATCTCTCATATCCATAGGGTCTAATTCTTCAATAATTAAATTAGTAGCACAATTGTCTAGAGCATAACCATTATTAAAAGACACTGTATTCGGGTCTGGCACACTTGTACCTTCTGGTGTTTCGCCAGGATAAAAACCAACAAAATTAGTTGCAGATGAACCTGATCCCGTCAAAGCAAAACCATCTATCGCTTCTAATTGGCCACCATTGATGACAGTACCAAAGAAGGCATCTAAATTTTCTACATCTACTGGGCTGAATTCACATGCCAAAACTAAGTTTGGTGGGCAAATAATCTGAGGTTGTGATTTGTCTTGCAATTCAACAGACACCATACATTCATTAAAGTTACCCCATTTATCAATGGTCCTCATGACTACTAATGTCTCGTCGCCATTCAAATCACCACAGCAAAAATGAATCGAGTTACTAAACCCGCAAACGTCTTCTAATTCAATTATATATAATTGTTCATTCACTCCAAGTTCATCAAGACCTGGTTTGTTTACCGAGGTAATTATCTCATCAGCACTAAAGTAACTTGGTATGTTGTTGGCACCAAAAAATGCTTCTAATCGACCATCAATCCATTGCACCTCTAGTCCTATCAAGGAATCCAAACTCGCTTGCTCATTTGCATCTAATTGTTGATCTGGAGAGATACCTGCATTACCGTCAAGTGCAACTAAATATCCTCCATACGCTATACCTAGCTGAGCGGCTTTCCTCTCGATGACTGGCTTATCAGATAAATAGTAATGATGGCCATCAAAAATACCTAGGGAAGTAAAATCATCGAAGACTGGAGGGTGAAGTGAACAATCGCAATTCTCAGGGGTCATCTTTCTGACAACCGTTGTTTGGAGTCCACAATCATCGTAGCTACCATCATCAAAGGAAGAAGCGAATACCTCAGCGGCCCCATTAAACGTCAAGGATATCACTAAGTTATCGTCACAAATAGGGACAGGAGGCGTATTATCCCATACAGAAATCCTGATAGTATCGTCTGTAAATTGCTGGCATCGATCAAATGCTCTATAGATAATGTCATTTTCACCTTCAGGAATAGTTATAAACCTTTCAGCTGCTATCAGTTTATCGAAATTTCTAAGAATACCATTAGGGTGTATAACATCAATCCTGTCTATTTCACTACAGGCATCAATAAATTCTACATTTGGTAGATTTACCGTAGCATTACATTCAAACCCATTCGTTGAGACTTCAAAATCTGGTTGCTCTTCTAAAACAACAGGACCTTGTGTGTCAGCAATTTCGATGAATTGGACGCATAAAACTTCATTTTCTTCAGAACAGTGCCATTCATTAATTAGCCACGTTCTTCTGATTTTAATGACACAATTAGTCTGTCCTAAGTACAGATCACTAAAACTAACCCCAACATTGCAATTACTTAGCAAATCAAGCGCATCAGGATGACCGCCAGCTAAAGGTCTCAAATACACAGTCTCCTCTTCGACAATAGTAGGGTCTGGATTGATGTCTTTTATGAGTCTTGGCACTCCTGCTCCACCCTCAGAAAGTGGGATTGCAGCTGGGACTTGTATAGGTCCATCAGATGTGTTTAATGTAATGGTCGTAAACTCATCTATTTCTGCACAATTAATTGCGGTCATATCTCTAGCAACTAAATTTTCTGGACAAATCAGTAATGTACTGTCCAAATCAGTATTCATTGAATCTAAAATTGGCGCATTTGCAGGATCTAAGGTGAGCTCTGGATACAATCTTTCTACTCTAATGGTAATGTCACATGGATCTGTTCTATTACCAAATTCGTCAATCGCATAGGCCAAAACTTCAATTATTCTTGTGTAATTGTCCTCCTTCATATCTGCACAATTAGCTGCCCTATCATTCTGTTCTAACACGACAACTTCGAAATCACTACATTCTGTGAAGACCTCACGCATAAGCGCTACATCAATTTGTGAACCATCACAACATTTAAGCACTCTATCATTAATGACAAGATCTGGATTTCCACAATCAATTTGAGGTGGACGTTTGTCTTCAATCAGAGCAGTGTTCCAACAAGAATTAAGAACTGTTGTGCCTGAAACTGCAACCACATTGACTTGCACTTCTTCTCCAATAATTCCAGAAGGATCAAAAGCAATCGTATCTGTAAAACCTATGGGACTAGGAGTGCTGAATAATTCGACACCGTGTATATCGCTAATTTCAATAAGATACATCGCTCCTGGATCGTCACATGGACCGGTCAATACAAATTCTGGTGCGAGCTCAGCTTCACAATTGATATTGCCATTACCATCGTCCGAAAGACCAATGGAGACGTTTAAGCCTTTACAAGATAGAGGACATTGTGATTGAGCTGTAAAATGGAAGGCCAATAGTACTACAATACACATCGATAGCTTCCTCAAATTACATGAAAATGAATTTCTCATGAGATACCTTTTTTGGATAAATGTTACTGTTTTGGGTACTGCCTTATACAGCATTTACTGTAACATAAATCTTATGTTAATGAATTTTGATTTTCAAACTTTGAATGATCTACATCGATCATCAGCTCTCATCAAAATCAGGTAGGATTGGATTTAGGTATCTATTATCTACTAGGTGGGAATCAGTCGCAATAGTAAAGGTTCAATACGACTTGAGAACAAATATAGATTTAATATAATATGTTGTATCTCTTGTATATGGGTATTTTTTACATATAAATTTTACAATATAAAAAAAGCCCCCCTCCAATAAATGGAGAGAGGCCATCCCAAAAACCGATTTTATCTTATTTGATTGAGATATTATCGGTATAAAAACTCAATCTCTATTCAATCACAATCATTTTTCTTGTCGCGATATTATCACCACTTTCTAATTCGTAGTATAGTACGCCAGCAACACCAACTTGTGTTTTAGTCAATACTATTTCGTTATATCCTTTAGCGTATGTGCCATTCATTGTCATGATTGACTTTCCAGCTACATCGAATACTGTTAATCTAGCAGTACCTGCTTCAGGCAAGTTAAATCCAATAACCGTTTCCTCTCCAAATGGATTTGGTGAGTTTTGGTATAGATCAAATGCTGAAGTAAGATCCTGTGAACCAATGTTTAAGTTAACATCTGCTCTGTCTAAAGAAGTACCTACATAAGCTTCAGCTTTAGTCAAACTTGAATTCAAGTTCAACGCTGTGCTTAAACGACCTTCTGAAGTAGCTCTAAATACTAGTGTGAATAATACATCACTTGTACTTACTGCTTGAGCTTCACCCCAACTCATTGTCAATTGACCTTTGCTTACTCCTACGTTAGTATCAGAAACATCAATCGCACCTGCTGTTACACTCTGTAACTCTAAGCCTGCGTGATCTAATGTAAACTGGTAACCTGAAATTGCATTGAAGTTATCAGCACTTACTGGTACTGATACTACTTGACCAGCGTCGAACGTATTGTCCTCTGCAGTCAATGTTAGCAATCCATTTGTACGAGTTTCTCCAATCATTAAGCTATTCGCTGCTGCATCACCATTGATATCTCCAATCTTAACACCGATGAAGTTTTCAGTCATCATGTCAGTAGAAAGGTTACCAATTGCAATGTTTTCATTGAATGGGAACGGATTCGTAGCATCAAAGAACTCTTGTGATGCGTCTACAAATCTCCAACTGCTATTATTAGATAATTCAAGTACTTTTCCTAAGATCAACTCTCTCAACTCTACAAGGTCACTTGCAGTAATTGAACCACTATTGTTGATATCCGCAGCTAAGTGGCTGTATGGGCTATCAAACGGTGTAAGACCAAGGATGTGCTTTTGAATCAATACGATATCCAATGTACTTACGCCATTGCTGTAATCATTTGATTTATCAGCAGATAAGTCATAGTCGAATGTCAATGGATTGTTGTTGAAAGCATAATTACCAGCGTCACCTGTTACAGCGCTCTTAGGGAATTCTGCTCCAGCATTTCCATTTACAGATACAATTGCATCGTCAACCATGTCTCCAAATCTTGTTGCAATGTTACCAGCGATAGTCGCTTGAGAGCCAGATTGCTCACCACCTTCGCCGTTTCCACAATCACCACCAACTAGTACTCCTACTTGACAGAAATCTGTATTACCAGATACATCTGTAATGAATACGTTTAGTTCGTAGAAATTTGCAAGATCGTCACAACTGAATGTGAAGTTAGGTGTAGCATCTTCTGCATCTGTACCTGCAAGACCTATAGAGAATACTAAATCATCATCAGATGTACAATTATCAAAGCTACCTAGATCAAAATCTGCAGCCCAGATTTCAACTCCACCTCCTGCTTCCATGAATGCCGTAGTCACTCCTGAAATACAAAGTGGTGTTGGAGCTTTTGAATCTCCAAATGTGTGTTCTGATCTAGTAGTTGTAGTGTTTCCACAACCATCTGTTACTGTCCAAGTAATTGTATGAGTATCTCCTGGAGAACCTTCTCCTGAGCCCATCGTAAATGATGCACCAGAACCAGTTCTTGTAACCGGATCTGCACCAGGTTCTGTTCTTACCACAACCCAAGTCAATAGATCTGCACCTACATCCTCACCACCACAAGCATCAGTAGCTGTTGCTGTTATTGGAGCAGAACCAGTACAAGCGCCATTTTGACCTTTAGCAGTGTTACCACCGTTAGTCGCTACCTCTGAATCCTCTACTGAAACTTCAGGAGCAGAATCATCAACAACGTTAATCACTTGATCGAATGTATAGAAACCATCTGCATCAAAACTATCATCATCTTCATATCTAAAGTAACGAGTCAAACCTGTCGCTTCAGCACATCCTTCACAAGCAGTACCATCAGTCCAATCCTCTACAGCGATGAAATCTTCACGACCTCTGTCGTTTTCATCATCAACGCCACTTTGGTTAGGATCCCAAGTACACCAGTCAATGACTGTCCATCTGTTGATTATTTTCAAGCATGCGTCAGAAGCAAGTACTTCTTCAACTTCCAAGCTAAATCCAACAAGACCACATGGGTTATCACACCATACTGGTGGATCAGCTGGCACGTTAGAAGAACATGTCTGAACAGCTCCCATTTGTACATCAATATCATCGAACGTAGCTAATTCATCATCAGGGTCACATTCAAGGTTAATGCCTTCCTCAACTTCTCCATTATAATGGATTGGCCACTTAATTGTTAATGGATCGAAAGCGTCAGCAGTACCTTCTACAGTAATTGTCTGCGTACATCTTGGCTCACCATCAGAATGAGCACCATCACCATCTTGATCGATGATGTACTCTCTTATAATCTGACCTGTACCACAACCATTCTCTACAACAACATCTTCACCTAATTGAGTAGCAGTCGCGCCGTCACAAACAGCAGCTATTGGAGAAGGACCGTCAACATCATCAGGATTCTCTAAACAATTAATTGTAACATCTTCACATACAAGAGCTACTGCTGATTTATCAACAACCTGTACTTCTACCATACATTGGTTGACATTTCCAGCTGCATCTGTTACCTGTACGATTACCATAACCAACTCTCCTGCATCTTGGCAGCAGAATTTCACAAATGGACCAAAATCGTCAGATACCGGAGAAACTCCTTCTTCTATACACTCTCCGAATTTATCATATGTCAAGCAAATGTCTTCGCCACCTGTACATTCAGCTTCACAACATCCGTCCATTCGAGCAACTTCTACTGTTACATCACTACAACCTGAATCGTTAGAACCAGCATCAAAATCTGTAGCAGCAATTTGTGCACCACCACCTGTTGTTAATGTAACTGTTAAGTTATTATTACAAACTGGAACTGGAGGAACATTATCAATTACTCTAAGTCCAAAAGTAGCATCAGAAGAGTTACCACAACCATCAGCTACATTGATAGTTATTGTTACAGAATCTGTAACAAATAAACCTACGATATAACCTGATTCAGCATCAAACGTACCATGAGATAAATTAACTATTGGCTCTAGTTCAGAACCATCACAACCGTTAGTTGCACTAGGTAAATCTAAAGGAACTACAGCAGTACATGTCCATGGATCTATAGAAACAACTGGATCAACTGTTAAGTCTCCAAGTTCTGGATCTTCTGTATTTGAAACTTCGATAAATTGTTGATCATTTAGAACAACAGGTCCAGCTTGAGCGTCACACCAGTCAATTACTGACCAAGTTCTAATGAGTTTAAACCCACCACCACAAGCTTCGAATGGTCCAATATCAGATTTTGATACGATTAAGTTACAGTAACTTCCGTCTGTGATATGAACAATACCATTTGTTGTAGCAGGAGCTAGACAATTGCCTATTGGGAATGTTTCTAAAACATCATCATCTCCATTAATCAACTCACAAGCAACACAAGCTCCATCGTCATTTACGCAAATAGGATTTCCATTGACATCAATTGGGAATGTTTTACATACCATTGAATCTCTTACTTCCTTATTTACAACAGGTAACAATACCCAAACTTCAGTATCTGGAGTTGCAGGATCATTATCAGCATCGACAGGTATTGCCACTAATTGATCAGTGGTGTCAATAACTATTTCAAAGTGATCTAAAACACACTCTTCTCTTACAGCACCAATCTGTGTATGGTGATCTTCGAAAAATGGAAATGCTAATGAACCGCTTCCTGTAGCTGCGTATATATCAGCAGGGTCAGCGTCAGCATCCAATTCACCACAATCAAGATTTACAGAGAAAGGAGCTCTAATATTGATATCAGCAATATCTAACTTCTCCGTTCCGAACCCTTGAGTTAATATAACTTCTTTGGTTACAGCACCATGTCTTTCAACATTAGCTGTATAAGTAACTACGCTTGTACCACTACAAGCATCACCAGTTGTTGTTGTCTGAACATTGATGTCGCCAACAATATCTAAGAAACAACCTCTGTCTATCATTGTTTCTATATCCTCAACTGTAATGAATCCTTCTGGGAATGATTGTGAATCATCTTCACTACACCATGCAATACAAGGAATACAGTCTGGAACAGTTAAATCTACTCTACAAACAGCATCAGGAGCTTCTTCTGGAGATGGAATTAAAGCACCAGTTGGATCGAAGACACTTGGGTTCAACGAAACAGTAACTGTTCCTGCACCATCATCTGACACCGTACATGTGGCTGTACACCAACCATCGGGGGCATCTGGACAGGAATAAATAACTGGCACTGTTGAAGCCACACTTCCTACGGAAGAACAAACTTCCTCCACACCATCACCGTCTAAATCGGCCATAACTGGTGTATAAGTAAAAGTCATGTCACCAGCAAGTAATTCGCTAATGTGCACTTCTTCTACATCAGGACTTGAACCAGGAATAACAACACATGGGCTATTCAGGGTTGGCAATAAGTTAAGCTCTACAGTAACAGTTCCCCAACAAGAATTACCTGTTGACGTTTCTGTAACTCTGTATGTTACAGGTCCTGTATTCGCAATTGATCCTAAATTTAAAGGATTAACTGGAACTGCACTTTGACAACCTGTCATGCCGGTTAGATCAAAGTCGGCAGCGGTAATGGCACCATCGCCATTTGAATCAGCACCAAATTCCTGACAAGAGTACATAGATCCACCAGATAGATTGCCTATGTCAACTAAGAAAGTCGGTCCAAAGGCAACGCCTAGAGAACCAACATCACCTTCTAGTAACATGTCAGCAGTAATACCTTCGCAGTCGGAATTCAGTGAGATTTGAACATTATCATTACAGGCTAGAGTGGGACCACTCTGACTGAATGACATCTGTGGAATCGCAAACATGCAACTTAGCACGAAACAACACCACAAGTGAGTAAAATTCTTCACTTTCATGAGATTGAGTTTTGGTTATTGAATTTTAGAAACAAAAAAAATTGTGTGAATGAATAGGATTATCTTAGAACAAGCACAAAATCTATGAATCAGATAACGTGCTGTTAATTCGTCTTCGATTTTCGGTTGTTGACTTATCGTTTTGCGATTAAACCATTCAAACAAACTTATAAACTGATTAGAACCTAGATGATTGCTGGGATTTCGTCGATCGCTAGTGCAATAAATATCTAGTTGATTTCGTCTTTTCAGCTCATGGATGTACAACAGAATAGACATACTTTTACGTCTCTGGTGCTTACACCTCCCACAAATATACATTTTCAAATATGAAACACGTATGAATTTGACAAGGTATTTTTTATATTATAAGAAATGATAATTTGTAAATATTGTTCGAGATCGGACATCATTTTAAACAATCAGATCAAAATTGTTAAAATTGAAGCGTATAGTTGATTGATAATCAATCTTTTATCTAATTAAAAACACAAATTTGATTTTGTAGAGTAAAGTCAGTTTTTATCCGATTGATCAAAAAAATAATTGTGATTTATTTCTAACAGACATTTTGATAAACCTATGTAAATTCGCCATTATATATTAAAAAGACGACATATTTAATAGCCTGAATACCAACAATTTAGAATTTACGATTTTTCTTACTTCTCTACAGTCGTTTCCCTACGTATTCTGTCAATGGTATATGTAAAGGACAACTCATGACTACCGTTGTTAAACTGTTGGAAATCGTTGAATGAGATGTTATAGGAATAAAAGAAACCAAAATCGTCAATATTTACTCCTGCTAAGAAACCAAATCTGTTTTCTCCACCTACAGAATAGGTCAATCCACCTGTTAAAGATTCGTCTAAGAATTTCAACCTCAAATTAAGGTCTGCGTGTGTCGGTGTTAACATTAAGTACTTATATACTATAGAAGGTTCTATGACTAAATCATAATCTGGCAATCGATGTCTGTATCCCAAATGAACGATGGCTCCAAACTCTTTGTCACCTGTAGTTCCGCTGTCAAAATCATTCAGCATTGAGCTAACTAATGATGGCAGTGTAAGTCCATAAATGACTTTATCCATGTATTCTCCGTATAATCCTAGGCTGACATCAAAAAATTGTGAGCCATTAAGTCTATCGAGTATTTCTACATCATTTTGTGCGACAAGAATTGAGCTAGCATCAGTAGCTGAAATTTGATGTTGCAAATATTCTAAGGATAATCCAGCTCTTACATTGTTGGTTTCAGATTCGATGCCGTATGAAACAGACACTTGTCCCTTTAATGTTTCGAATGATGCGAATCTGTCGCTGAGCAATTGAGCACCAATGCCTATTCTATTTCCGATTGCCCCATCATAGCTGAAGGTATACGTACTAGGTGCTCCTGGGAAACTTGCCCAAGTATTTCTGTAATTAACCAACAATTCATGGTTATCTCGAAAACCTGTATAACCAGGATTGATTAAAATTGGATGTACATGAGCTTGCGTGAAGATTCCTCTTTCACTGTGCAATCTGACCTGAGCAGATAAATCTGTTCCCAAGACAAGTACAACTAAAACTACGATTAAGCGCAATATATTTTTCATATTCGGTCTGCTTCCAGTTTAGGATTAAATATTAATTGCCACTTTTTAGAACTGTGACTGTTCCTCTGTATATCACTATGTTTGCACCTGTTCCTTGTGTAAATACCCACATGTATCCCCCTTCAGGTAATTGTTCGCCATCTTGGTTAACGCCATTCCAACCATTTTGGTAATTGGTCTCCGCATATACAATTCGTCCCCATCTGTCATACACACCCAACTGATTAGGAATATTTTCATTGATATCGTTACAAGAGAATACTAAGGTTTCATTTAGGTTATCACCATTCGGGGTAATGATTGGAGTCCCAGGACACGTACCTGCAACTGGAGGAGGCGGTGGTGGAGTGGTTCCATCACATTCTACTTCAATACCAGAAACTTCCATCTGCTCACAACCATCAGAAATCACAGCGGTAACTGTAGCTGAACTTACCCCTGTCACTATTCTTTGATCATTAGGATCGACAACACCTTCGGACCATTCTACTGTAAAGTCTCCTGATCCTCCTGTTGTATTCAATGTAATGGTACCATCGGTTCCGTCACAAGTAACCACTGCTTCTGCAGTAAACGATTGATACTCATCTATCACTATTGTCCTATTGACAGCCGTACCACAGGCATCATCTGCTGTGATTTCGTATGTGCCAGGTGCTAGATTTCCTAATGGGAAAATGGTTTCAACACCATTGACTCTAACAACTCTGTCTTCACAACCACCAACTACTTGACCAATAATGCCTCCATCTTCTAAATCTACGCAAGAGATAGGTGATGCTGCAAGTTCATCAAGGAATATAGCTGCCCATTGTATTTCTGTAAAGAAGATAGTAGGACAATCGGTACCATCAGATATAGTCAAGGTATATTCTCCAGGTGGTAACTCCTCCCTGTTTAATTCATTTGATCCGTCACTCCAAGCAAACGTCAGCATATCTTGCGGACTAGTGATGTCTATTGTAACAGCACCATTATTGGCTTCTCTATTCGTTGCATTGACCACATCAGAAGTGAAATCAACATTTCCTTCTAAGGTTAACGTCACTCTTGTTGTCGCATTAATGCTGTCGTCATTATTATCAGTTACTTCTATTTCGTATTGACCAGCTTCAAGATTTGAGATATCTTCTTGAGAAGATGTGAAGCCGTTTGGTCCAGTCCATCTGTAAATATAATTACCACATCCTCCTGTGACATCTATAAAGATGGATCCTGCGTTTCTCGCATCACAAGTTGGGCGTATGACTGATCCTTCTTGTATTTCAATTTGAGGTACAGAAGACGACAATGTAAATGACTCAATAGCCACATTTCCATTATCATCTGTAACTCTTACTGTCCACTCACCTGGTGCTACTCTAAAAATATCTTCTTCATTTGAAGTTTCTCCATTAGGACCTGTCCACATAAAGCCGTAAGGTGAACATCCACCTGTCACTGATATTTCAATTCGCGATCCACCATTACATGAACCATCTTCTAAATTATCTAAGTTTATAGTTAGAGGATCTGAAGAACTTACTGATCCTGCTAATGGCACTGTACGAACGAATGTACAATTATTGCCGTCAGTTATGGTCACTTGATAAGTTGCAGCATCAAGTCCGGATTGATTTTGAGTTGCTGGTAATCCACCTGACCAAGCAAATGTAAATGGAACTGTGCCTCCAAGAATCTGAGTCGTGATGCTACCACCAGTCGTACAAGTCGCATCTACAGTTGAAAAACTGATGTCAGGTGCTCCTGGTGTTTGAATTGTATAATCTCTCATAGATGTCGTTCCCTGAGCATCTACTGCTGTTAATGTATATGTTCCAGAAGGTACAGCTTGCAAATTACAGTCACCAACGCTAGATCTTATCACACTACCATCTTCTCTAGTCCATGTACATGTCACTGGAGAAACAAAACCATTCGGTGCAGAAATAAGGATTGAACCAGTATTATCGTCAGGACATTCTGGATTGGTAATCTCTCCAGGACCAAGTACAATTTCTGTACCCATCGGGCAATCTATTGCTATTGAACCAGACTGTACATTTACGGGTAAAATAACATTATTACTATCTGTAAATTCTATAGACAATGTTGCGTTGTCAACGAATGTTACTGGTGAGGAATTTGTTGTTTCACATGTCCCGATCACATTAAAACACAATGTGAATATTGTCGTGTTGTCGGCTAAGGTCACAGGTGAAAAAGGCGACCAGCTTATTCTTAAATTGCCAGGATCAGTTAAATTTGAATTTGAATCACCAAAACCATCCAATACACCTGGATTCATTAATGAAGCAAACGTCATGAATGCTGGATCCCACTGAATATTTAACTGAGCACTTTGAATATCGGTAAAGTTTGATGCACTTATATCAACACAAGACTGCTGCCCTGTCATAGCATTTGAGACAGTCGTTGACGTTAATTGTAAATCACCAGCAGGTGGTGGTGGTGGTGGAGGAGGATCTATACCTGGGTCTCCTACTTGGACAAAACCGTTATCGATACATGAGGCAAGAGGCACACCTGCGCCACTTGCTATTTCTAAAGCAAATCCTGGCAAGTCACCAACTTCAATTGTTGAGGATTCTCCATCTGCTCCAGCGGCATCAAAACACAATTCAAATAATGTTGTGCCATCGTCTACTGTTACAGGATCATCTCCAAGGCCGATTAACCACAATAACCTCAATTCACCATCCGAAATATTGTTTTCATTCAGTGATATTCCTGTTATGGCAACTTCATTTAAGCCTGTGTATGTTAGTACATCTACATCCCAACTAAAACCTGCCTGAATACTTGCAATATCTGAGAAATTTCCAGCTGTTACTGGTATACACATATTCTGACCTGGATCAGTATTTTGAGTTTCGAGGATTAGAGATACGTCTGACGAACCTTCACATACGTCATCACCGTCTCCCATGTTATCGCCGCCATCGCCGCCGTCACCGCCATCTCCACCGTCACCGCCGTCACCAGTTCCAATTAGCGCTTGGCCTTGAGATAAACATAGCGTTTGTGCTAAAGCCTCACCATTGGCAATTTCAACACCAAAATTTGTCAAGTCCACAAATTCTATATCTGAAGTTTGGCCGTTTGAGCCACTTCCATCAAAGCATATTTCGAATAAAACTGATCCATCTTCTGGTGAGATATTATCTCCTCCAAATGGGACAAGCCACAATACTCTTAAAATTCCTTCATTAATCAGGTTCTCGTTTAATGTTATTCCTGATAAGGTTCGTTCATTCACTCCAGTAAATGTTAACACGTTAGGATCCCACTCTATTCCAGTCTGTAAGCTTGCTATATCAACCCAATTGCCGCTGGTAACAGGGAAACACGTGTTTCCACCTGCTGCAACTGATCCTCCTTGTATGACTAGACTAGTGTCATCTGAATCAGCACATACATTTTGGGTGCCGCCTGTTTGACCACCATTATCACCACCGCCATTATCGCCACCTCCGTTATCACCACCTCCGTTGTCACCGCCACCGTTATCACCACCGCCGTTATCGCCGCCGCCGTTATCACCGCCACCGTTGTCACCGCCACCGTCACTCGGCTGTCCTACATTTACTCTTCCATTTTGTGTACATACATCGAATGTATTTCCTTCACCACTCGCAACTTCAATATTGAAAGATGGTAATGAGGATAAGCTAACTTCTGCAGATTCGCCATCATTGGCTTGAACATCAAAACAAATTTCAAATAAAACAGAACCATCATCCAAGGTGACAGGAACATCAGAAAATCCAATTATCCATAGAAGTCTTATTTCTCCAGCGTCAGCTTGCGTAGCGTTTTCTGTGATTCCGTTTATGTTTATTTCATTAACTCCTGTAAAGTTTAATTCTGTTGGATCCCAAGTGACACCTGTTTGCAAACTGGCCACGTTAGTGAAATTTGCTGCACTAACAGGAACGCAAATATTCACTCCTGAATCTGTAGCTTCAATACAATCAAAAGCCAAAACAACACCAGCATCTCCATCACAATTGGAGTCGCAATCAGGGAATGTTGTGCCACCGTTGTTACCACCATTATTGCCACCGCCATTGTCGCCGCCACCATTATCACCACCACCGTTGTCACCGCCTCCGTTATCACCACCCCCATTGTCACCACCTCCATTGTCACCACCTCCGTTAGCATCACAATTTTCTCCTTCAATATCGACGACAGAATTAGTTGAAACAGCTCCAATTACTTCAAAATCATTATTAACAAATCTGGCAACTTCAATTGCTCTTGGTGTATTAGAAATATCGATCGTTGTCTGAGCACATTCTACACCTACACCATTTAGACGAATGGTAAACAGTCTTGTGCCATCCTCCAAACTTCTTGGTTCGGCACTAGCTAAATTCCACGAAACTGTCAATTCACCTTCATCAACAGCGACTGCTCCTGGTGGAGTTGCTATATTTCCTTGAAAAGAAAACTCTTCTAATACGGTAGTTACATTTTCAATACTATTATATGTCAACACAGTAGGATCCCAGTTAATGGAGAACTGTAATGAGGCAATATCAGTAAAATCGCTTACTGATACATCTATATCTACTGTTTCACCAGGCTGAGCTGTTCCTCCTGTAAAAACAACCGAAATTTGAGATTGCAGTACTGTCAGGGAGGACAAAGCGAGAAAACAGGTGCAAAAAAAGGTTTTAAACATTGTTGTTGTGTTTTATAGGACGGCTTACACTAAGCTGACAAAGTTAAGAAATAGTTTATGTATTTAGTGTTATACGTCATTTGAACAAGAAATAAACCCTATTGATAAAGGAAGAAATTGCCTTGGTATATCCGTTACGACTTTTCTTCATTATATAAGTTTCATAAATTGGCTTGATTCATTATTATCTAGCCTTATAATATTGATAGCATTAATTATTCCAATTTTAACATTATTGAACACAAACTATCTTTTTCGTCATTTTTTGAGCACCAGAAATCAGCTGGCACAGGTAAACGCCAGGCCCATTTAATTGGTTTGCGCTAAGTGTTATTGTATGCCTTTCTTTATTACTTAACGTCTGTTTTAATACAAGTCTTCCACTTTCATCAAGGATTCGCATTTCACTTTCACCTTCAACTGAATCTGCAATTATGTTGATAACAGTCTGATTAATAAAGGGATTTGGTCCAATGTTTACTGTAATGGCTGTATTCACAGAAGATTCTAGGTCTATATCGAGACCTCTAGTTTCATAGTTTTCTGTATATATTTCTCCACGTAATCGACTGTTTATCAATGATATAACAGGTACTTCTCCTATAATATTTTCTGCTTTACGCCTAAACGTCACAAGCAATAATTCGTCTTTATCAAGTGCTTGGTTTGTTGTATGGTTCCAGCTCACGTTTAACTGCCCATCTTGTACATGGTAATGTTCACTAGAAAAATTCTTTAATCTAGACTCTATATTCACCAACTCATACAGTGAATCATCGAAGTCCGCACTAAACTGTATGCCTCTAAGGCTTATATCTTCCGTTGGCTGAAATCTGACAATTACATCACTGTTTTTGATAGTCTGAGACTGGATGAGTGTTAGCTTATTGGAATTTCGGGTCTCTACATGCTTAATTCTGGATGAAGGACTTGCTGAGTCGTTGACATCTCCAACTTTCACAGCTGTGAAGTCTTTAATAGCATTGGCCTCATTTAAGTCTTCGATATCTATAAACTCGGAAAATGGCCATGGCGAAAGAGGATCAAAGAACTCTTGACCGCTGTTAACGAACTTCCATGACCTGTTGTCTGGAAAATTCTCATCTAGTCCCAGAAGCACTTTTCTTAAAATTACGATGTCAGAAGCTGACAGACTCCCATTATTGCTGACATCCGAAGCTATAATTTTATATGGGTCGCTAAATGGTCTGTTTCCAACGATATGATTCTGGATCAATACGAGATCTAGTGTACTTACACCATTTAATGGATCATCTTCTTTTTGAGCTGTTACTTGATAATTGTAACCAATTGACATTCCACTAAACTCGTACTGTCCAAGTTGATCAGTCTTATCTTTGTAATATGCATCTATGCTTGGTTGGTAAAGCTCTATCTCTACATCTTCTACAAACTGATTAGTGGAAGTCATCACGGCACCTTGTATATCAGTAATCCCTTCCACTGGTGAGTCTGGATCGCACGCTTGGTTAGCTTGAATTTCTATTTGACTTCTACAAAAGTCTGAATTATCTTGCTGGTCAAAGACCCACACTTCTACTTCCTGAAAGCCAACATCATCACAATCAAAGCTCAACACAGGACTCAAACTGTCTTGTGAATTGGCTACTCTAATGAGATAGGTTAATTCATTGTCTAAGCAATTATCTGCACTTGATAAATCCAAATCATTTGCCCAAATTTCTACATCTCCTGTGGAGCCGGAAATGACGGTTGTTATTTCTCCACGACAAATTGCTGTTGGAGGTACATCGTCAATGATAGCGAAGGTATCTTGACAAGAAGACAGATTGCCACACTGATCTTCTGCATACCAAGTAATGACATGAGTCCCAAAAGGGACAACGTTGCTGGCGTACTTGATGCCTTGTCCATTTGTTGTTTCTCCATTTTGAAATTCGATCTTATACTCCACTTTCAACTCATTTAAAGGGGTACAATCGTCAGATACATTTGCTGTAAATTCTACAGCAACACTGCAATCTCCAGTTGGGCCATTAAATTGCTTGATCATGCAATTGTCTTCAAATTGTGGAGGGATACTGTTGTGAAATTCGAGCTTTTGCGTGTAGCTCCAAATTCCTTTTGTAGATGTCAGATTAGATTCATCATACTGGCACCAATCAATGACAGTCCATTTTCTCAATATTTTGGTACACGCGTTTTCGTCAGTAAGAAATTCTTCATCACTGTGATTTGCCACGACCAATGAGCAACCAAGAGTTAAAGAGTCTATAGTAGGACTACCCGTTATCGCTGGATCGACAGCATCTTGATTGCAATCAGATTCACTTACATAGTCTGATGGCCAATTGGCAGGATGCATTTCGAAAGGTATTTCTATCAAAACCTGGATGTGCTGATCATAAGAATCTAAGATGACGTTTTGAGAATTTCGCAATGACCACCTTCTGATCACAGAGCCAACTTTACATTGATTTGTCGTATACTGATCTTCATAATCAATACTATAGACCGCACAATCTTCGTCAATGGTTGGATTTCCCATTTCCTTTTGGTCCAGATCTTCATGGCAATAGATTGTTTGATCTGGTGGAAATGTGCGAAATCTAGGTGTTACATTTTCAACGATAGACACATTTACCGTGCAGGTATTCTTATTTCCTGAACTGTCTTCAACTTGTAACATGACTTGATGATCAGTGCTGACATCCAAACAGCAAAAATCTACATACGGAGCAAAATCAATAATCGTTGAATCGGTACATTCTGACAAAGACAACCGCTTTATACTCAACTCAACATCCGAACAAGCATCAAAACTTCCATTATCGAAGGATTCTGCATAAACACGCGCTTTCCCATCACTAGACAAGGTTACAGAGTTATTTTCTTCGCAGACTGGAATCGGAGCATTGTAGTCATCTATGACTACTTCATAATAGCAACTTGTTTCATTGCCGCATTCATCATAGGCTGTGCATGTAATCCAGCTTCTTCCACCAGGCATATTGTTAATCCAATAGTCTCCATTTTGCTCAAACGCATCAACTTTGGTTAGATTTTCATAAGGACTTTCTCCTTCTACTACGGGTCTGTAAGCAAACTCGAATGTAAAGTTTCCAGAACCACAACCATAGCCGATCTGTGGCGTCTCAATTTTTAATCTGGATAAGCCGCAATTTATGCCGTCAGAATCATAGCTTTTTACTTCGTCGATGCAGGTGATTATAGGACCAAATTCATCAACGACTTGTATCACTTGGTAGCCAAATAACGGATTATTGTATGCATCACCTCTAGGTAAACACCAATCGAGCAAGGTCCATTTTCTTATGATTTTATAACTATGGCCACATTGTGGTATGATTTGATCTTCAAACCCAATTTCTAAGCTACAATGACCACTGGAGCCACTTATTGGGTGATTCTGATACCTTGGGTAGCCCGTCAATTCCGGGTCAGGCTTATCGTCCGCATTGAGATCATACGAGGCAACGTCTGTACACGCTATATGCATGTCTGCAGGAAATTGAATGTCGTTTAATTCAAATGCTTTGTATATGATTGTGTATTCACAAGGTCGAGATTCGTTATTGTAATTGTCGATTGCCACATAAGTTGTCGTCTTTTTTCCCCTAAGAGAATTATTGGTATCGCATGTAAAATCTTCAATCTCGACGTTTCTTTTTTCTATAGTAAAGGAACTACACGCATCTTCTACCCAAGCTGAAATATCCTTTATTGGATCAGGTAAATGGCAACTGATTGTATCCATTTCAGGGCAATAAATGATTGGTGGTTTTTTATCTTCTAAAGTAATGGTACCCCAACAAGAATTATCTGTCGCTTGACCCAATTCAAATACTTGTGCTTGGATGGTTTTACCGATGTATTGTTTGCCAATTGGATTGGGAATTAGCGCATTATTATTTGCTGGATCTGACAGGACAACATAGTAATTATCCAAGCACTCTCTGACATCTCCTTCTAGTAATATTTCAGGTCTTATGAAGGCGCTGCATTCATCATCAATACCAATATTTACGCCATTACTGCTACACGCAAGGCCACAGGATTCTATGTGCGGAATGTATTCGAATTCTACTTGGTAAAAAATAGAACAACTGTCGTATTGATCGTCACTATTTCCTGGAAAGGTACAACCAGAAAAGACGGTAAATACTCGCTCAATTTCATATGATTGAGGACCTGTTTGGCGAATAATGTCTCCATGATTTACATCATAATTGGTACTGCCGCAATTGCTAATGACCTGTATGGCATTGTAGTCTGGCTCTGGGATCTGGTCAAATGATTCAAATATTCGATTGGAAGAAGAAGGACAGTCAATCAATAATTTTTTCAGAGGTGGAGCTACGATAATGGAACGGCATTCAGCGTTATTTTTTGGGTTTTTACATGTCGGCGAATTTACGACACCAACTTCTATTTTATAAGGTGTGTTATACGGATAAATTAACTCAAATTCTGCACGAGTATTGCTAGTTAGCTCAGATGAATTACTTAAGCAAACTGGTGCAGAAATTGAAATTGCTTTTCCTGTTAAGTCGATCGCTTCAAGTTGCCCATTTAAGCCACCCAATTCAATATTAACTGAATAAGTTTCATTTTTTAAGTCTGTAATTTTAGGTGAAGACAATACTATCGGAGCGATACAATCATCTGTATTTTCGCAACCCATTCTTGTACCAAATGCATTGACAATTAAGCCATTCGGTCCATCACCAATATGCACGTTAGTTGTCCTGTCCCAAATTGCTAAATAATAATTTTTTGGTATTGAAAAATCAGGTTCATCTATTATAATTGATTGCCAAAATTCACTGGATAAACCTGATCGTATAAACGTCAAACTGCTACAATTCCCAGATGCGGTATGTTGACCATTTGTTCCTTCAATATGACTGTTTGATAAATATAAAGCCCAAGCTAAATCTTCATCGTCATCCAAAAACAATTGGAAAGAACTGACTAATGGTCGCACATCAAAATTAACCCAAATGATATCTTCACCTACTTGAGGAATGCTTGGCGAAGACAAATAACCTGTATGCGGATTATAGTAATTATTGTTGTTGAACTCTATTTCAAAAGCTGATGGATCATAGGTGTATGTTGGTGCTTCCAAAGTCATAAAATTACCTTCGATTCCACACTTAACAATACCGCCTGAAGTAGCAGTATCGTCGATACTGCCATCCGCTTTCCATGAAGAGCCAGAATTAAAGCGTTGGGTAGCCAAACAAGGTGTCGATTGAGCACATTCATTGGTCACTTTAATGATGATTTCAGCAGCTTCACTTTGGCAAGGACTTGTCTCATTAAAGTCAAAAGAATAGGTGTATACATATGTCCGTACAGTAGTCACAGAAGTAAACTGTAATAGGCCAGATGTCGGATCGAAAACACCCCCATCTTCAGGTTGAGGTCCAGACCATTGTCCACCAGGATCTTGGGCATTGAGTAGTGTATTTAAATCAATGGTTATATCTCCTTCTTCGAATGTGCATATTTCGTGTTTGGATCCATTGCCTGCCTCTGGTTGAGCACTGACGTAAACGGTTGCAATAGCTTCAGCTGGGCTACAGGCGACTTGATCATTATTTACACTCAATTGAAACTCATACTTACCAATTGGAAGGAAGCTAAAATCAACATTATGTGGATTTGATATATCAACATAAGCTCCGCTTATATCCACCCAGACTCCTCCCAGTGGTGTTTCTTCTATTCCTAAAATTGATGATAAATCAACGATAGCATCTCCATGGTCACAGATTGTATAAGCACCACTGGTGCCAACTGCGCTGCCTTCAACGACTAATGTTAAGTCTGAAACTGTTGTATTTTCTCCACATAAAGTTGATTCAAACGTATATTCAAACACATAGTCTCCTGCAACTAAATCTGTCGTTTCAATTATCCCTGATTGCGGATTAAATTGTATGTCTTCTGGTAAAATCGTGCCGATACTTGGCCTAAAAATACCGCCAAGTTGACTATTATTTGTCAGTAAATCATTGAGATTTTCAGTGTTTACTTCGCCCTCACAGACCAATATTTGTTGGTTTAAACCAGCGGCTTGTGGCACACCATCAATGACAAATACAGTGACTAATGACTCGCTATTTATACAGTCAGGTCCATTTTCAAAACGATAAATAAATTGATATTCACCAGGGAATGCATTTGCCGGAATAAACATGCCATTTGAAAAAGCAGAACCAGGTGGATTCGAAGTATTTGGCTCCCAAATTCCACCTATATCTCCTCCCGTATCCAAGGCAAAAGCAGGTAGATTTTCAACATTTCCGCATAAGGTAAAACTTGTATCTGAACCCGCTGAATTTTGTTCTTCTATCGTTATCAATAATGAGGATTCTACGTTTTCAGAACACTCCCCTATTACCTCTATTAGATAGGTATATTTAAAAATTCCTGCATCTAATGCTGATAAATGAACTGCTAAAGGATTAGTCAAATCGACACCAGAATTATCAACATCTACCCAGTTACCTCCCGTTTGTTCTATTTGAAGTAATGCATTAAAATCAAGCACATTTTCGTCTCCTTCACACAATGTCAACTGTTTGTTATACCCTTGAATTGGTTCTGCCGATACTATAGATAATACAAATGTAACATCTGATAATTCGCATTCTTCAGAGCCAAAAAACTCATAAGTGAAGACATAATTGCCGATGCCTAAATTGGACAAATCGACAGCAGTTGGATCTGATAAATCAAGGCCTGAACCATCATTATCCATCCATTGGCCACCCGTGTCAAAATCTTGTAATTGATCGAAAAAATTGATTGTTGCGGATGATAAATAATCCTTACAAAGAGTCGTATTTGTTGAAATACCGGCATTTAGCTCATTGGTTATTTCAATAGTTATTACTTCTGGGTCTAAATCGCAAGAGCCTGCAAATGCATATTCAATAACGAAACGTTGAGGAGCAAATAGATCACGAGGATTAAATACGCCTGAATAACGATCAAAAGCATCAGGATTGCCTTGTTGAAGGGTAAATAGTCCTCCGGCTGACGCCCCATTTGCTTCTACAATAGAAACTATGTTAAGTTCATTTGTTGATCCTTCACAAAGCCTAATCTCTAATGGTCTTTTTAGTTGTTGAATCTCATCTGAAATGGTTAGTGACAAGACAGATTGTTGTTTCGCACAAGCACCATTTTGTTCCTGTTTGTACACGACAAAATAGCTTCCCGTATTGGCTGCTGAATAATCCAATATACCTGACTCAGCATCTAAATCTAATAGATTAGAATTTGCTCCTGTAATTGTCCAAGAGCCACCTGAATCAATGTTAGGAATGACATCAAAAAGACGTAAAGTCCCTTCGCCAGCACATATCTGTAAAGACATGTCCTGACCCGCTGAATGGAGTTCCCATATTGTTAGATCTAACTGCATTTGCACAGGTGTACAGCTTTGAGCAGCACCTATTTCGTAAGTATAACTCAAATGTTCTACATCGTCTATTTGCAGTTGTTCAAGATCAAGACTATTTGAAATTTCAATATTGTTCTCATCAAACCATTGTCCTCCTTTTACCGTCTCACCCAACAAACTAAATAAGTCCAAATCAGTTGACATGGATTCGCACAGTTCGACGGCAACATCTTGTCCTAATGTGGGTGGATCAGCACTTATTTCAAGCATAATGGTTGCCTCAGACTTATGGCATCCAAATGGGCCTTCAAACTGATAGGCAAAGGTGTAAGATCCAATTGGTAAGGCAGCAGCATCAACTTGTGTTGGATCAGAAATATCCAGACCAGTTTGATCGATATCAACCCAATTACCACCTTGCGACCCAATAAATGCACCTTGTCCCGTCAAATCAACAATGCCATTGCAACTTACCACAAATCCTCCTGGACCAGGGTCAGGTTGCTCTCCTTCAATAATTAGAGTGGCAATTGAGGTTTCAGATGATACACATCCATCATATATATTAGATTGATATTCAAACTGATAAATACCATCTGTCAGATTTTGTATATCAAATTCTTGTGGGGTTTCAATTACCAATGTGCTTTGCATATCTGTCCATTGTCCTCCCATTTCTTCATTTGATATGACATCAAACAAATTGACTGTTGAAATCCCACCACGGCATATATAGGCATCACCGTCTATTCCTACAGAAGGCTGAGTAATCACTTCTATCATAACAGAAGTCTCTTGAACACCACACCCTTCAATATCTGAAAAGGCATAGCTAAACGCATAAGTTCCTGGTGCAACACTACTCGGAGAAAAGGTCGAAGGAGCGGTAAATCCAGCTGTTTGACCGGCCATCCAATTTCCTCCAGAATCAGGATTGCCACTAAGCAAATCAAAAAGATCTATATCAGTGGCAGTGGTGCAGACTATTCTATCATTAGCTATACCAGTATTTTTTCTTTCATTAATGGTTAAATAAACTATTGATTCCCCACTACAATTAGGAAATGAATAGGTAAATCCATAGACATTATTTGGTGGGATAATTGATGCTCCTTCAACAGAAAAAGTGCCATCAGAGCCAAAAACGCCTCCTTGTGGATTTGAAGGCAACTCGGTCCACACACCACCAAAATCTTCTCCTGTCAACAAGGAAAATAAATCGACACTCTCTGGAGTATCCGAGCAGATTTTTCTATTTGAAGCTTCTCCAGTATCTGGTATAAAACTGATGACATTGATGCTCACCGTTGCTTCTTGAACTGGGCATGTTCCTGTATCAAGTGAATAGATGAAATCGTATTTACCTTTGCCGCCAACAGGGTTAAATGTTGAATTGCTAGCCTCAAAAATACCACCAGCTGGATTATTGCCTTCTCGCCACTGGCCACCTTGCTGAGCATCTACCAATAGTGTTTCTAGTGCTATCAGGTTGGATTCATTACAAGATTGTATGGTCAAGCCTTCTCCTGCATTGGGAGCAGGCATAACATTCACAATGGCGAATGTGGTGCCGTCTTGGATACACTGTCCGAAAGAGCTGTAAGTGTAGCCAAATGTGTATGCGCCAGGCTGCATTCCAACTGGATCAAAAATTGAATTGTTGTCTTGGAATCCGGCTGGTGAATCCCCTTGACCAGCCCAAAACCACTCACCATTTGGTGGTTCATTTATCAATAAAGAATTTAAATCTACTGAAGGTACATCTGTGTTACAGATTGCGATATTGTTAGCTATGGGACATTGGGAGTGTGCATTGAAGCTTAGGAATAGGACACCTATGCACACAAGTAAAGTCAGACGACAGAGGGTCTGTGAGATACTTTGGTAAGCGTATCCATTTTTTAATTTACTTAGAATAACATCTCTGTTCATAAAACATCCGATTGTGATGTAACATGTTCGTGTATACCAAATACTGGGGGATAGGTGAAGAGTTACCTTCAAAGCTTAATAGGGGGGAGAAAGCTTGTTAAATCTCAGATTAGTTGATGGTCAATAGCAAACCTTATCAGGTTAACGGTGTTTTTTACATTTAGCTTACGCATTATATTTTTGCGATGGACACCTACTGTTTGGTGGCTAATGTATAGTCTATCTGCTATTTCCTTATTGTTTAGAGCTTTGGTGATTAATTGAAGAATCTCCTGTTCTCTTTTTGTTAATTTTTGTTGAATGAGAAATCTGTCTTGAAAATGGTTTGATTTTACACCATTCACATGAACTTCTCCATTTGTTTTCTGAGGAGGTGTAATGTGGACGCCTTCGGAAAGGAAAGTATTGCCCATTTCCAATTCTGTAAAGCATTTCAAGATTTCTCTAGAGCTATTTTTCTTTGAATAAAAGCCATCTGCTCCACTTAGGAATGACTTTTTGACCAACTTATGATCTGTATATGAAGACACCACACAAATTTTTGTAGCTGGATTAGTTGACTTGACTTGGCCTATTATCTCCATGCTGTCTGGACTTGTAAAATTGATCTCCATGAAGAGAACATCGATATCCAGATCAACAACCATTTGCACAATGTCATTGGCGTCAGTAATGCTTTCCAGAAGATTTATTTGAGGTCCTTGCATACTTCTAAGCAGCGAACTAAATCCTTCTGAAAATAGCTTTTGGCTATCTGCAATTAATATGTTGAGTTGCGTTTTCATCTACAATAAAATCGGTTAGGTTATATAGAATGATTTTTACTAATATGTTATTTTATGCAAATTAAATGCCAAAGTTGGGATACATAACATATTATCAATTTTATAAATATGATTTCACTTCGCTAATTGTGTGTTTACCGTCTATTGTAAGTGTATAGATAAAGCCAGGTTGAATGGAATATGCACCAATATCACCAGTCTTACTAATCGCAATATACCCAACTTGCAATTCCTTATAATCTTGTTTTCTGACTATCCGCATCACCCCTTCTTCACAAGCTTCTTGAGCAGTCATTCCTTGTCTCATTAATTCAACAATCAAAAAAGAGCCAACTGATTTCAGGACTAATTCTCCCATACCAGTTGCTGTTGCTGCACCAATCTCATTATCAACAAATAATCCTGCTCCTACGACCGGGCTATCCCCTATTCGACCAGGCATTTTATAGCCTAATCCACTCGTTGTGCATGCGCCAGCAAGATCAGCATTTGCATCAATGCCAAGAATCCCAATGGTATCGTGTAATTCAATATTAATCTTTGGTTTATATTCTGACGTAACGAGCCATTCTTTCCATTCCTGCTTGGATTTCTCCGTAAGCAAGTTGGTTTTACTAAAACCAGAATCCAAGGCAAATTGTAAAGCTCCATCACCAGTTAACATAACATGCGGTGTATCTTCCATTACTTTTCTTGCTACTGAAACTGGATGCATGATGTGTTGTAATGCTGTGACCGCCCCGTAGTTTCCTTTACTGTCCATTATACAGGCGTCCAATGTCACATTACCATCGCGATCTGGTCGCCCTCCATAACCAACAGATTGGTCGTTGGGGTCTGCTTCAGGGATTCTTGCTCCTGCTTCAACAGCGTCAAGTATAGAATTGGAATTCTTTAATGAATCCCAAGCGGCCTGATTTGCTTTTTCATTTTTCCAAGTAGATAATATGAATGGTAGAGTATTGTTATTTTGCACTGTATTTTCACAAGATTGAAGAAGTTGTATACCAGCTCCAACACCTATAGTTTTGTGTAAACTTTGTTTAAGAAAATGTCTGCGCCCTTTGTCGTTTTTCACAATGTATATACCTGATTTATGGGTGAAAATAAATAAAGATTTTAAGTAATCTAATGAATAACAAAAAACATAAAGCAAATCTCACAGGAATCGCAGTTTTGCGACCTCTACTGCGTTTATTCAGCATAATTCCTATAGATGCACTCTACATTTTATCTCCTATTTTGAAGATTGTTCTCCAATATATTCCAAGCTATAGAAGGAATGTTATTTACGATAATCTGAGAAATAGCTTGGTCTATGAAGAGGATCAGACCATCCGAACATTACAATCTTCTTATTATTCACATCTGTCTGAAATCATACTGGAGAATCTCAAATTATTTTCCGGAAGTAAGCATTATTCAATGAGTTTTGAAATGGTTAATCCCGAAATCTTGAATGAAGCGTATGATAATAATCAAGATGTTATTGTTGTATCGGGACATTTGGGAAATTGGGAGTTAGGGTTTTCAGAAGCTGCAAAGTATGTCAAGCACAGCATATGCGGTATTTACAAGGAACAATCTAACCAAGAGTTTGATAAATACCTTAGAAATTTGCGTTCTCAACGAGGCTTACAACTCGTTAAAGAAAGTCAATTCATCAGAACCATTTTATCAGATAAATCGAAACCCAGGCTTTTTCTGCTCATACCAGATCAAAACCCACGTCAAAATAAAAGCATCAGGTTTTTTAATTTTCTCAATCAACGAACTCCTTTCAGCAATAGTCTTGAAAAAATTGCCCTCAAATACGAATTACCAGTGCTGTACGCTGATATCATCAAATTGAAAAGAGGGAAGTATCAAGCACAATTAAGCTGGATACATGATGGAAAAGCGGGTCGAGAGATTAATATAACAGAACAATATTCTAAATTACTGGAAAGAAATATTCTCTCGGATCCATCTATTTGGCTGTGGTCGCATCGAAGGTGGAAGCATGTGCATGATGTTTAATAAGTATCAAGGGCAAGTATCAAAAGAATTTAGGCGTTGCTGCAGGCGTCTCGCCTCAGCGGTAGGATTGGCTTGTTTGCTACACGAGCCATCTAGCCTCGGCAGAAAGTAGAAGCATACTACTCCTTAACGAGTTTTAAAACAGTGAAGTTAATGCCTTGCTCTATGACAATATTGTAAAGGCCTTTGCTCAGACCATTAAGGACATCGTAGCTAAAAAAGTTATTTCCCTCTTGTAAGGTTTTCTGGTCTACAAATACTGTCCGTCCTGCATTGTCGATGATTCTAAGATTCATATTAGATAAGTCCTCAGCGAAGACTTTAAGATTAAACACGCCAGCTGTTGGATTAGGATACACCTCAGCTGCAAGTTGGATTTCTTCAATATCTGGACCTGTAGGAATTTGATTATAAGGCATCGCTGAAAACACATTTTCTTGCATAATGTCTATATCTGTGTTACGCATGATGATGTCTCTAAAGCTGGTATTAAGTATGAGTTCTTTCTCTTTAGCAGTCAGAGCTGGATCATTTTCAAAATAAAATCTGTCACTATCTCTCAGTAATTGAAATTGACGCATCATAATGATCATAATAGTCTGACCAAATAGTGCATCTGGCATCGGTTCTTCAGCCAACATGCCTACCCATGAATCGATGTTGTCTACTGAATCGTACGCTGAGCTTATAAGGGCTGCTTCATCTTCATCACCAGTAATGTCATAAAACGTATTCACTAATGGCAAGCCAAAATTTTCTCTTACAGTATTAAAATCTGGAATACCACGCTCTCTTCCTCTATTGATGTTAATTGCTGCTAGATCCAACCCACCACCAGTACCTGGAGGTCCAAATAAGAAGTTTCGAACATCATCTATCACGCGGCAATCCATTGCTTGTTGGACTTGAGTTGCCATTCCTTGAAAGTAAGGGTCTATTCCATCAGCTATTAAAATGGACGCTGGATTGAAAAACGCATCCCTCAAGGAGATGTGTCCTCTTGGTAATACCTCACCATCGGCATTGATTCGAATGATGTTGCTATTGATCAATGTATGACCTAATCTAAATGCAGAAGCAGAGAATACATTAAATATTCCTGGCTCTAATTGCTCTTGGTAGCCATTGTAGTTTGGAAGATTTACTCCCATGCTTGGCAGCCATTCATTAAAAACTATATTTTGGAAATAAGCAGACACATGTCTTCGTGCTTTTTGAAACAGTTGTTCATCTGTCAAAGATGGGTCATCAGCTTTAAATTCATCGCATAATCTATTGTGTTCTTTGACAAACAACGTATGCATAGCAATCAACAATGGATTTTCATTCGCTCTTATATCACCAGCAACAAACAGCTTGGTGTTTGTACGTGTATCATTTGCCATGAATGGTGCAGATTCATCTTTTGCACCATTGAATTCATTATTTACAGTATTCCAAGGCAGTAGATCTCCTTTGGATACTTTCAGCTTTCCATCCACTTTAGATCTTAACCAATCTGCTCTTTCTTCATCTGACCCATAGACTGCCGAAGCATCGAGAAAGCCTGTTATCAAATTCACGTGTTCGCGTGGATTCTCAATAGATGTGCCAGTACCGTGAGCAGCTTCGGATCTGAGCATACTTATTTTACTTCCTTCTGCGAAAAATTCATCTCCCGCTAATACTTCAATTGATGCATCTTCAGCAAAATCTCCTTCAACGAGGGTGATGTCATGATCAACAAACTGCCCAAAAACCCAAACAAAATCACTTAAATTGCCTTTATCGAAGATGACATCTTCCTGATCAAAAATAAGGTTGCTGATTTGACGAGGGTTCATTCGATCCTGACCACCCATTTCACTTATGCCATCTGCATACCCATACTCGGTCACCCTGAGCAAATTTGCACCATTAGCACCTAGCTCTGAATTTTGGTTATTGTTAGAACCATCGACATTTTGATATACTTGAGAAAAACCTACTTGCGTATGAATAATGCAAGAGAAAATAAACAGGCAGTAAAATCGGATTACACACATCTTTCTTAGTATAGACTGTAAATATAATGAAAAAGGCTTATTTCATCAGTTTGCAAGCTTCAATATGGCCAGAAAATTTGGCATTTTATTGAAGTGCCACGATAAAATGGAACTAAAAGAACAGAATGACATAAATAAAAATTGATATACAATACTTCTCTAAAGTGTAATTTATTAAAATTCAATTTATTAAATATAAATTTGTATTGATGTATTGTTAAAATTTCTAATTGAATACTAATGTCAGATTAAAGCAATAATCGAGGTATTTTTAACATTAGTAATGGAGAATTATCATTCATTCGATTCATGATTAATCAATTAACAGAGTCTCTAGTAATCACTTCATAAATATTCATCATATTTACATATGACACAGTTTAAACCCATATTGATTTGACATTAAAGAGATTCCTTATTCACTTGGCACTGATGATCTTATTCTTTACGATCATACTTTATGGTACGATGTGCAGTTTGAAACAATACACGAATCATGGTCAAAAGTTAGAGTTGCCGAGTTATATTGACAAGCATATTGATTATGCTCAGAATGATGCAGAAGATCGAGGCTTTCAGATTGTCATTAATGATTCCATCCACAAGGTAGGAATCCCTGGAGGACAAATTTTAATTCAGAATCCTAAGCCAAATTCCTTTGTAAAAGAGAACAGGAAGGTCTATGTCACTACATCTAAGTACGTCCCAGACAACTTCAAAAGCGAATATTTAGGTAGAATTTATGGTTCGCCATTTTATATGAAGGAAAGAGAGCTTAGGCGCCAAGACATCTATTCTAATGTCATCGACAGGAAATACGACAGAGGTGAGCCTGATATGATCTTAGAAGCCTATTATAAAGGAAAACCTCTATTAAATCCAAACAATCAGACGATTGATAACATCAATATCCCGAAAGGTGAAACAATTGATTTTGTTATAAGTACTAATGAAGGTGGAGAAACTGAGCTACCAAATCTTGTTTGCAAAACGATTAGTGCGGCAAAATGGATTATAGAGTTTTCAAAGCTAAATCTCAACATTGTGGAGGAAGGGGTCATCAGCGATATGTCCAACGCCTATATAGTTAAACAAGAGCCTTCTCTTAATGATATGATCAACATACCAATGGGAGAAACCATTGTTGTTCACATTTCTCAGCAGAAACCAACAGGGTGTCCTTAGAAATATTTTAAGAAAAAGCCATATATTTATAGACATTCGAACGTTTATTCTATTTATCTGTCGTGTAGAGGCATCTTACTCAATTTTTTAGAAATGTTAAATTTATTAAGGAATTTGGTGACTGATTTAGAGAAAGGGCGTCAGAATCTGTGTTAGACAAACATATTTCACAAAATAAATAATAATAAATCTCACTAAAATGAATGTAGTTGAAGCAATACGCGGATCATTAACAAATACTTTTAATGGTTTCGCAGAATTTATCCCAAAATTATTCGGAGCCCTTATTATCCTTCTTATTGGTTGGTTGATTGCAAGAGCTATCAAGTTTGCATTATCCAAAGTCCTTAAGGCTGTCAATTTCGATTCTTTAACAGAAAAAGTAGGAATCAATGGTTATATGGCTAAAGCAGGTCTTAAAGCAAGAGGCTCAGATTTGATCGCGAAATTGGGTTACTGGATCGTTATGTTTACAGTACTTACCTTATTTTTTAACTCTTTAGGTCTAGAATCTGTTTCTGGTCTATTACAGGATGTTATAAACTTTATCCCGAACATTATTGTCGCTTGTATCCTTCTTGTTATTGGAATGTATTTAGCTCAATTTGTACAAGGTTTAGCTGAAGGTGCGTTAAAAGCAGGTGGATTCTCAAACCCTGGTTTGGTCGGTAAAATCGCTTACGGAGCTGTTATGTTCTTGACTGTTACATTGGTTCTTAATCAATTAAGCATCGGTGATGGTATCCTTGATAAAATCATTTCAATTGTACTAGGTGCTCTTGGTTTAGGTTTATCAATTGCATTTGGTTTAGGTGGTGTTGATTGGGCTAAAAAGACAATCAATAATATTGGAAAGTAATCCACGTTGAAAATATATTAAAGCCCTGTGAGTCTTACTCGCAGGGCTTTTTTTATGTCAAAAATTAAAAACTGGTATATGCGTTTTGTACCTACGGCGCAATGATTTATATGTGGTCTGATGACTACCGATATTTAGTCCCTATGGGACACTTTAATAACATTTATGAATTATCTGGTCACCTAGTACGCAATGCTTTCGTCCCGTAGGGACGATATGTGGGTAGTGAAATTAATTGATTGCATTGTCGTGCCGTTAGGTACGGAATATGTGTAAACACCTATTGCAAGATCACGGTTTGTACCTAAGGCACAATGATTTATATGTGGTCTGATGACTACCAATATTTAGTCCCTGTGGGACTCTTTAATAACATTTATGTAATATCTGGTCACCTAGTACCCAAAGCTTTCGTCCCGTAGGGACGATATGTGGGTAGTGAAATTAATTGATTGCATTGCCGTGCCGTTAGGTACGGAATATGTGTACGTACACCTATTCCAAGATCACGGTTTGTACCTACGACACAATGATTTTATATGTGTGTAATGACTACCGATATTTAGTCCCTATGGGACTCTTTAATAACATTTATATAATATCTGGTCACCTAGTACGCAAAGCTTTCGTCCCGTAGGGACGATATATGGGTAGTGTAATTAATTGAATGTAGTTGCCGTGCCGTTAGGTACGGAATATGTGTAAACACCTATTACAAGATCAAGGTTTGTACAAACGGCACAATGATTTATATTAAAACTTATTCTTCCACATCATTGACTCCACTGGCTTTATTGTCCGTTCGTTGTATTTAGCATTTGCTTTACGATTATAATAATTCTTGACATCGCCATCAATTTGAAAATAGATCAATTGTCCGATTGGCATTCCTGCATATACTCTCACTGGTTTTACACAAGAAATCTCTAATGTCCAAGTGTTGCAAAACCCAACATCGCCTTTACCAGCTGTCGCATGAATGTCTATACCCAGTCGACCAATACTAGATTTACCCTCTAAAAACGGGACTGTTTTATGCGTTTCCGTGTATTCTTCTGTGACTCCTAAGTACAATTCACCTGGCTGCAAAACAAAGCCAGAATCAGGGATTTCAAAATGATTGACAGTATTGTGCTTTTTCGCGTCAAGTATATCGTCATGATAGACCGCCAAATATTCTCCCAAATGAACATCATATGAGTTAGTACCAAGGCATTCTGGTCTGTATGGGTCAATCAATATTTCCCCTTTATCTATTGCTTCTTTAATTTTCAGGTCGGTTAATATCATATCTAAACTGTGATGAGGACAATATTAACTAATTTTATCCTATGCCATTGATTTACAAGATTATTGATTCACCTAAGTCAACAATTGCCGTGTGGAAAGTGACGGAATCTGCTGAATTTCTAGCTGATCGATTAGAGCTTAAAAATGCTAAGGAGAAACTTTCTCGAATGCATCCGAAGCGTAAACTGGAATGGTTAGCATCAAGACATGTTATCTGCTCGATGCTGAATAATTTTAATGCCTCCAAAATTAAAAATGATTCTTTTGGTAGACCTTATCATGAGGATATTGATGTCAACATATCCATCAGCCATACAATTGGTTATGTAGCGGTATACTTAAGTAATAAAACCATTGGCATCGACATCCAACAAATAACGCCGAAAATAAAGTTGATTGCGCATAAATTTTTAGACATCAACACCCTGCATGAACTTCATCCAGCAGAAAATTTAGTTGCGCTACATTATTTGTGGGGTGCAAAAGAATGTATGTACAAGTGCTATGGTAAGAAAAAACTTGATTTTAGAGAAAACCTGAAAGTTTCAACTGAAAAGTTGGTTTTTGCAGATACTAAATTGACATTTCCCTGTAACACAGTTGGGTTGATTTCAAAAGGACTCTATCAAAAAGATATGATGATATCAGGTGTCAAAATAAATGATGCCTTACTTGTTTATGCGCATGACTAATGAATTCACATTCCAACTCGTGTTGTACATCCTATGCCACCTTCTGGGTCATTAATGCTTTACTAATCGCCTTGGGTACTAGATGTCTAGATTACTAAATGTAAGGATTTCAAGTCATGACATTGACTCTCCTATCAGTCGAATTCCGTTTAAGGTGAGGTCTTTCTTGACAAGATCAAATTCAGATTCCAACGGAGTCAAAACACCTGAAAGCCCGCCTGTCGCAATTCGTTTGAAGCGCTTGCCTTTTTCTTTTTCAATGGTTTGCAAAATTTCTTTTACCAAACCTATATAGCCTCGAAAGACACCAGCTTGAATAGCGTTTGCTGTATTTTTTCCAATGGCAGAAGCAGGCAGATAAGCCTGAACCTCTGGGAGTTGCGCTGTACTTCCATGTAAGGTACGCAATGCTGTATTTAGTCCAGGCGCAATTGCAACTCCTTGGATATGATAGTCTTTTTGGACAACCGTAAATGTCAGTGCGGTACCAAAATCTACGATGATTGTATCGTCATTTTCTTCGTACAAAGCAGCTACTGCATTTGCAATTAGGTCGGTTCCCATCTCATCTGGATTATCAGTATGAATTGATAGTCCTGGATAAGAATCGAATTGAATCTTATTTATTTTCGCTTTAAACAATGCTGAAAGCATCTCTACAAATGAATCATCCATGTAAGGCACAACACTGCTCAAACTCACATATTTGATGGCCAATAAATCAATTTTTTCTTCCAACAATGCATCAACAATCCTTTTTTGATAATACATCCGACTTTCTTCGTTCTTAATTGTTTCCCAGCGCCAAACGTGCAGACAGTTTGTGCCATCATACAGGCCACAAACAACATTAGAGTTCCCTATATCAAAAACGATATGCATTATTTCACTATATTTTTTGTTATCCACCACGACTTTACTCCATCAATTAGAGGTGGCTTTTCGTAAGATAATTTTATTCGCTGTTTTGCGATTTGTGCTAAAATTTTCCAGTGAAGGTGTACATCATTTAAAATTCTACCAAACTTATATTTAGGGTCATAAATGTGCAATGGTTCTGATTTTGCACCATTTAATTCCAACAACTTAAACTCTCCTTTTTTCATTGCTTCAACAGAGTCTGCTTTAAGATCAAGTCTGCAAAAGTCAATGCCTTTGATTTGTTCAAACAGCTTAGATGCCCATTTCACTAGATTATCGTCGATCGTTTCGTTAAGAGAATGAAATTTTGCTCCTCTAGAATAGTTGCCTATAATATCGACACGTTTCGCTTCTCCTTTTGCCAATGTCATGTTTAATTCGTCTTGAAATTTGTCTTTTATCCACTCCTTTTTTAGGAAAGGATTTTCGTCTTCATCTATTAGCTGTTCTAATGTTTTGACCCCGTCTCCGACAACTTCTGGGTATGTCTTTTCGATAAAAGAGCTGACACCTACAACACCAGTTTTTGGATATCGATACATTAAAACAGAAAATTCTCGCTTATAATCGACAAATTCTTGTAAGAGAAAATCCTTTGAACCATACAGTTTTTTGTATTCGTCAAGTTGTTCATCATTATCCAATTTTGCAACAAGAAAGCCTTTAAAGCCAATATCTGGTTTAATGATAATGGGATAATCCAATTTAATGTCAGTTGTATCTGCATCCGTCGCAGTTGGCGAAACCAATACTGTTTTAGGAATCCAGTATGAAGGCAATAGTTTGTATACTTCAGATTTTCGATCATCAAACATACCTCCTAATCTGATGGCTGGATTTGAAGCAGCATAAAAATGTACAGATAGAAATCTAATGCAATACCAACAGTAATAGCTGATTGACTGATAAAAGAAGAGTTTAGAAACCCAATATCCTCTGTCTGACTGCTTTCTCACTCCAATAAAAATATATTAATCATAAGTTACGCATATTCTTCCATAGGTGGACAAGTGCAAATCAAGTTGCGATCACCATGAGCATTGTCAACACGCGAAACTGATGGCCAAAACTTAAATACTTCCTGCTGATATTTCATAGGAAATACGGCTTCCTCTCTCGAATATGCATATGGCCATTCGCTAGCACATGCCAAAGACAAGGTATGTGGCGCATTGGTTAAAGTATTTGAATCAGCAGACATGTCACCCCTTGCAACTTTATCAATTTCTTTTTTAATCAACAACATTGCTTCACAAAAGCGGTCTAGTTCATCCAAACTTTCACTTTCTGTGGGCTCTATCATAATGGTACCAGCCACTGGAAATGACAATGTAGGTGCATGAAAACCGTAATCCATTAAACGTTTAGCGACATCTTCTGCCAAAATACCAATTGACTTATACATCCTAAGATCAATTATCAACTCATGAGCAGTTCTCTCATTTTTGCCTATATAAAGGATTTCATATTCTGACTTAAGTCTGTCTTTGATGTAATTGGCATTTAGAATAGCCATTTCAGTAGACCTTTTCAAACCAGTATAACCCAATAGCCTGATGTAGGCGTACGAAATAAGTAATATACTAGCACTGCCATAAGGTGCAGCGGAAACAGATTTTATGGACGAAGATCCGTTATCGTCTTCAATAAAATGACCTGGTAAAAAAGGTGCTAAAGATTCGTTTACACATATGGGGCCCATTCCAGGGCCTCCTCCTCCATGGGGAATGGCAAATGTTTTATGTAAGTTGAGATGACAGACATCCGCACCGATAAGTCCAGGGCTAGTCAATCCTACTTGTGCATTCATATTAGCTCCATCCATATACACTTTGCCTCCAAAATCATGGACCACTCGACATATTTCTCTAATGTCTTCTTCAAAAACACCATGCGTTGATGGATAGGTCACCATTAATGCAGCGAGTGAATCTTTGTGCAATTCGGCCTTTTCTTTCAAATCTGGCAAATCTATATTACCGAGTTCATCACATTCTACAACAACGACTTTCATACCAGCCATGATGGCACTTGCAGGATTTGTACCATGTGCTGAAGAAGGTATGATGGCTATGTTTCTGTGGGTGTCGCCTCTAGATTTATGATATTCTCTGATGACCATAAGGCCTGTGTACTCCCCTTGCGCACCCGAATTGGGCTGAAGTGAACAAGCGTCAAATCCCGTGATTTCAGCCAAATAGGCTTCTAATTCTTCAAAAACCTGTTGGTATCCTTGGGACTGTTCTTTTGGGCAAAAGGGATGGAGATTTGCAAATTCTGGAAAGGAAACCGGAAACAATTCAGTCGCTGCATTCAATTTCATGGTACAAGATCCTAGCGGAATCATCGAATGCATGAGTGACAAATCTTTGTTTTCTAAACGTTTGATGTATCGCATCATTTCTGTTTCAGACCGATACTTTTTAAATATCGGATGTTGCAAAAATGAACTTTTGCGCTCAAAATCAGGTGAAATATCTTTATAGGCTACCTTGTTATTTGTGTCTACCTTATTAGCAGAAGGCAGTTGAGAAAAAGTGTCAACAAGGTCATTAACTTCTGATTCTCCACAAGTCTCGTCAAGACTTATACTGACTTGTCCTTTGATTTCATTAAATAGATTTATCTGTTTACTTTGAATAATCTCTTTTTCCTCTTCTTGCAACTCTACAGTGACAGTATCAAACAGTTCTCCTTCTTTAACGACAAAACCCAACAGACTTAATTTATCTCTCAGCAATGAAGCATGGGCATGGATGCGAGTAGCAATGTAATTCAATCCTTCTGCTCCATGATAAACAGCATACATGCCAGCCATCACCGCCAATAATGCTTGTGCCGTACAAATGTTAGAGGTTGCTTTTTCTCTTTTTATGTGTTGCTCCCTTGTTTGCAATGCCATTCGATATGCTTGATTACCAGCAGCATCAATGGACAAGCCTATTATTCTTCCAGGAATTTGTCTTTTATACTCTTCTTTTGTAGCAAAATAAGCAGCGTGAGGCCCCCCAAACCCTATTGGCACCCCTAATCGCTGAGTGGTCCCTACACATGCATCAGCGCCCCAATCACCTGGAGGCGTATACAACACTAAGCTTAATAAGTCTGCGGCTGCGATTACGTACACGTTATTTTCTTCGCACTTCTTTTTAAATGACGTGTAATCGTTCACTATTCCTTCAGCATCTGGGTATTGGACACAGGCTGCAAAAAAGCTTTGGTCTATATCTACGGAATCCCAAGCTCCTTCTACAAGTTCAATCTCTAATGGTTCGGCACGTAATGCTAATATTTCTTTTGTCTGTTGGAATAATTTTCTATCAACAAATACGCGCCTGACTTGATCTCCTTTTACTCGTTTGTTTCGAATGTTGTAAAACATCGTCATTGCCTCAGCTGCAGCAGTGCCTTCATCCAGCAAACTAGCATTGGCAATAGGCAATCCAGTCAAATCACTTACAACCGTTTGGAAGTTCATCAATGCTTCCATTCTCCCTTGAGAGATTTCGGCCTGATAAGGCGTGTACTGCGTGTACCATCCGGGGTTCTGAAAAATATTTCTAAGAATGACTGATGGCGTTATGGTCCCATAGTAACCTTGTCCAATAAAGTTTTTCGCCAAAACATTTTTTTCCCCGATTGCCTTGATGTGATTGAGATAATCATATTCTGACATTGCATCGGGGACATTTAGATTATCATGTTTTCTGATCGATTGTGGTATCGTCTCACTAATCAATTTATCTACTGATTCTACACCTATTGTATTCAGCATATGGTCAACTGTTTCCTCATCAATGCCTACATGCCTATTAAGGAAGTTACTTGGGTCATTATTAATCATGCAATCAGGTTCGTGTTTTCAATAGTCAAGTACAAAATCTCGAAAGTCACAAATATAATCATTGTATAAACATATTTATAGAAGTAAATATATCTGCGGCTCGTTCCTTTTAAATTCCTTTACGGTTACGTTAAGTTTTGGTGTTTCGTTTTCGAGAACCTAGCATCCAACCGAGAATAAACTATAGATAATCAAATTCTCCAATTGTTATGCTTTTGTAGAAACTAAGATGCGTCCTTGTAGGTTTCACTATTAAATTCAGTCCTTATCTTTGACATACAGTTTAAGGGTGTTAAAAAATTGTTAGTCGAGCCTCTGAAAAGTCAGAAGGCTCTTCTTTTTTGGACAACTTCAAAACTCATTAACTACTGTTCGCAGTCTACTTTCTCTCTCCTTAACCAACCGAATTCCTGCTATCTAAACGTTTGTTAAGCCTAATTTTTATGCTGTTGTGCTTTTGTAGAAGCCAAGATGCATGCTTGTAGGTTTCATTACTATATTCTGCCCCTATCTTTGATATACAGTTTAAGGGTGTTAAAAAATTGTTTAGTCGAGCCTCTGAAAAGTCAGAAGGCTCTTCTTTTTTTTGGACAGCTTCAAAACTCTTTAAGTCAATCTTCCAGCGGTTGGTTTCAATCTAAGATAAGTTTATACTGCCAAAAGAGCGACATGGTGCGCTATCTATTATTATCTGTGGTGCTCCATTCACCCTAGATTTATTCTCAATTCAAGGTTTCCGCCTAGACCAAATTCAACGATTTTTTTTAAAGTTGAAATTCGTACTTCTTTGATATTATTCTCGAGTTTAGAAATGTATGATTTTGTTGTACCAACTTTATCTGCTAGTTCTTGTTGAGTCAATCCTGACTTAAGCCGAGCTTCTCTAATCATATAACCTAGTTTAAAGTCTTCATAACCTTTTTCTAATTCCTCTCGTTTGGCTGTTCCTTTTTTCCCATAATATCTGCGCTTCAGCTGTTCTAATGATTTTGTATTAGGGTTTTTCTTGCTCATAATCTTTTCTAATTTTTTTTGCTTTTAAAATTTCTGATTTTGGTGTCTTTTGTGTTTTCTTTTGAAAGCCGTTTATAGTTAAAACGAGTTTTTCTTCATCGAAAAAAGCCATAATTCTATAAATATTTGAGCCTAGTTTTACTCTGACTTCATATATACCATCTTCAATGTGTTTGAGATATTTGCTTGGTACTTTTTCAATTTCTTCTATAAGTTGAAAAGTCCAAATGAACTTGTCTCTTATCTTTTTGGGTTGTTTATCAAGAAAGTTGACAGTATAATCTTTGTAAGTTTCAACTGTTCTAAATGTACCCATTAATTTAAATATAGTGCATGTTTCACTAAAGTGCAACATTTTGATTACTTTTCTATAGTGTTTACTTTCAATTTATTTGATTTGAGGACTTGCTATCTTTCTGAATCACAGATAACTAAACGATTGTTAAGCCTAATTTTTATGCTGTTGTGTGATGTGTCCCCAAGATTTAGGACATCAAAATAACGTAAATTGTTAACAAATAAATCTTGGATAAATGAAACGCAGGAAGTTTACCCCGTCCTTTAAGACTAAGGTCGTTTTAGACGCTCTCAAAGAGCGACAGACAACA
>CALLFA010000050.1 GCA_937997635.1 uncultured Saprospiraceae bacterium
TCTTAGGTGGAATTATACTTCTGATCCATCTTATGAATGGAATACTGTTGGGGCACTAGAGCAAAAAGGGTTTGCTCAACATTTGGATTTGATGTCATTTAGGATGTGTGATAGAAGTACAGGTAGATTTATAAATGTCGATCCGCTGGCAGATCATCCAAATCAAGTAGATAAATCGCCTTACGCCTATGCTTGGAATAATCCTATTAAGTTTATTGATCCAGATGGGAGAATGCCTCAATGGCCACCAGCAAATTTTTCTGGTGATTTTTGGGAAGACGAAAATGGTACTTTTACAAGAAATTCAAGTTCGGACCCATGGGAAGTAACTGATTGCAGTGGCGTTTGCCAAGGCGTGTTAAATGATAGTTCATCCTTACCCGCCTCTGGTGTTGCAGAATCAACAGGGTTTCTTGATGCTGGTTCTACCATGGTTAGCGGACTATTATTTGAAGGAGGTAAGGCATTAGGATTGAATAGTGAGAATGCTTCATTAGCAGCAACAACTGTTTTAATTTTAAATGACGCAAAAAGCCTACGGGTCGATAAAGTAATTAAGAACGTTGATGATCTTGTTGAAGCAGCTGGGAAGTTTGGCAAAAGAAAAACAAAGGTTGGTGAAAATACGATACAGGGTAATGTTAATGATGTATTTGAGACTATTTCTGAAGGTGGAGAAATTCTTGAAAGTGGTGCTGTTAAAATGAGTGACGGCAGAATTATTAATAAACATATATCTTCATCAACACGTCAATCCACCATATCGATAAATCAAGAAGGTCAAAGATTAAAGAAAATAAGATTTGAAGATCAATGAGAATAAACAATCAAATATTTGAATCAAAAGAACCATTTGGATTTACTGTTGGTGAGTTAATTATTGATAGTAGTTTTGAAATTGAGTTACTGATAGAAGCCAAACTATTTGAATCTGAAATTCGACCCGCTTTTGTAAAAGATAGCTTTGTAGACAACGGCGACAAACAAGGTTATCTCAAAGGACTTTTTTGTTCTGATGAATTATCAGATTCTGATTTTAAACGTATTCCTGAAAATGGAATCTATTGTTACTTAGAGGGATTTAGTGAGTCTGAAGAGGAATGGGGAGATGATAAATTGATGTTCAAAAATCTTTTAGAATCTTTTAAGCAAAAAACGAAAGACACTTTGGGGAGTTGCTACCTAATTAATAAAGAGTGGTTTAGTGAAGGAAGCAAAAAAGTTCGTAGTAGAGAATTTACCTTGTATGATTTTTATTTTATAATCATTTGGATTGATAAAAATGATAATTCCAAGGTGTATCTGTCAGAATGGTTCAGTGATTAGATTACAGAATAAAACATAGTTTAGTAGAGCCTCTGAGAAATCAGGGGCTTTTTAGTTTACAGAGCAGCGATATTTTTCTGAAAGAAATCTTTAAACTTCTTTTTTGTCAAGAAGGTATCAATCATTTTAAAGACCATAGATTTTTCTTCCTCTTCGAGTTGAGCGATTAGTTTGACTTGTTCTAATAGGCTTTTATCTTCTACGGTTATTTCTTCAGGCATGTTGCCATCGAAGTTGACGAGCTGGTCAATCGTCATTCCAAAATACTGAGCAATCTTATTGACAGAATCTAAAGACAGATCTCGTTCGCCCTTCTCTACTTTAGAATAGTTAGAACGGTGCATGTGTACCAGTTCGGCAACTTGTTGTTGAGTCAAGCCCTTTTCTTCTCTAAGCGTCTTTATTGTAGTTCCTATATGCTGCATAACTGATACAATTTAGCTTCAAAGTTATCAAAAAGACCCCTGAATAACAATATTGAGAGAGCATAAGCCGCTTTAGCCTTAAAATCTCTAATAGACATATCAATAAAGAAATAGAGCTTCTCTCTGACATCGGAGGGAAGCTTTTGTAGTTCTACAACTCTGTGCAGTGTTTTGGCATCAATTTCAGTATCTATTGTTCCAACTAGATAATCAAGCGAGAATTCTTGGATATGAGCAAGTTCAATAAAAATGGTATACGTTAAATCATTCATATTTTTAGGTTATACAAGTATATCGTTCTCTTTTCAATATTCAATCCTCCCATAATTTTTCAGCACATTCAATACCCATAACGTTTGAATGCCCGCCCATTCTAGTTTTGTTCCTTCACTAATGCCATACCAAGTATCCCAGCGACCATCATCTTTTTGTATGCCAATTAAGTTTTTGATGTCAGCTTCGATCGTCTCCTGGGTGAAAAGCGAGTGAAGCATGCTTTCGGGAGAAGGGGCAAAATTTAAACTGTGTGGTTTTCCATATAGACACCAGCCGTCATCTGCCTTGTCCTCACAAATGATTCCATTGTTGGATATCCACTTTTTTAACTCATTGATTTTTTTCTCCGCCTTATTTTGACTTTTAGTATGCTTTAAAAATGTCAACCATCTTGGCACACATAAATAGCAAAATACATGTGTGTCCTGTATCCGTTCGAATTCGCTCCAGACAAACGCTTCTGCTTTTCTCATCCAAGGAATATCAACTTTGTGTTTTTCCAACATTCCAAGTAGCGGAGCAGTAGTGCTCAAAGCAGCCCATTCCTTAACGCTCTTAAAATGTTCTTCACAAGGATAAGTGCTTGTGGGTCTAAACATCCACGGGATACCACCTTTCTCGGTAGTTATGCTTTCGAAATATGGCATGAAGTCTTCAAGGAGTATTTTTTTATTCAGATAACCAACTTCGTCGAGTATTTCCAGCGCCATAATGCTAAACAGAGGTTGACTTTCTGGAGATGCCGTATCTGGTTCCATGCCGTGGCCGTATCCGCCATCGGGATTACGATAGGCATATACGGCATGATAAACACCATTCATATCTCCGTCTGCAAAATGAAATTCGAATAGACGTCTCTCAATCATTCTTGCATTGGTCAAGATGAAATCTCTTGCTTTTAGATATTTATTTTTTGATAACATCATGTTGTTTTCAAGCTTGGTACCTTGAGGTACTTTTTTATTCGAGTGAATATTTTTTTTAAAAAAAGCTTAGATTTATTATTTTATACCCTGTTGTTTTAAAAGACTGTAGAACTTTGATAATTTCACTTTCTGCTAATTGTTGTGTTGTGTTCTCCAATTTCGTTTTTCAATTTTCCTAAAGTTTTCACAATCCTTTATTGAAGATAAGTATTTTGAAAGCCTCAAGAGTTCATCATCTTCAACATCACCTACATATGACTTAGGGTAAATGGCATTCCCGTAATTGGGGTTAATTTGAAAAGTAGTGATGAAGCTAGTCTCCAATTGTTGTCTCTTATCTCTTGAGTTTGACACCAAAACAAGATTCATCTTCATAGATCCCTGATAAAACCTAAGATTTTACTTAACGCTTTGAAAATGTTCTTTACAAGGATAAGTGCTTGTGGGTCTAAAGGTAGTTATGCTTTCGAAATATGGCATGAAGTCTTCAAGGAGTATTCCTTTATTCAGATAACCAATATCGTCGAGTATTCTACTTGTAGTAAACTAACGTGATCTACAGGATTAGAAATTAGTAAAAATTAGGTTACAATCAAATCAGACATTCTTTAATCAAAGTTGAGAAATGTATAAAATGTACATTAAATAAGTAATTTGACAAAACTTACATAATCTAGAATGAGCAACGATTCTATTCTTTCTCACAACCATAAGTAACAATTTGAAATTGTGCTCCTGATTTAACTTCAAATCCACTTAAAAGAGCAACACCTAATTTTGCATCATATGTCAATTGAATATCTGGCAATATTATTTGCTCCGACTCTATTGAATGATCCGTATCGTAAAATTTAGATTGATGAACCGAGTTTACCAATCTATTTTCATTAATAAATTGAGTCAAACAATTGGCTTCGATATTGTATTGACAACCGGTTGAATATGCTAATGCATCAGAAAAATTGATCACAGAATTATTGTAGACTTTATTAAAAAGATTTAATCTATGACTACCACTTTCTATAATTTCGCATTTTATCCGTTTTATATATAAAATCTCATCTTCATCTTCTGTTTCCTCTGAATTGAATGGTACTGTATGGGTTGCTTTAATACAAGCAATAGCGCTTACTAATGCAGCAGCTTGAGATGTACCACTGTGGTAAACAATATCTTGTTGCAATCCTGGCCCTGCTACTCCTTCCGCAAAAATAGCTACATCAACAGATTTGCTGCCATAATTACTAAAGTGGCTCAGTTCATATTGGTCATCCAAAGCTGCAACAGATAGAATATTGGTAGACGGAAATGATGACGGTAATGAGGTATTAGTATAGTCATCGTTATCTAAAGAATTATTGCCCGCTGATGTAATGATAAGAACACCTTTCTTTCTAGCGTATTCTATTGCATTTTGTAACGGATAAAACAGTGTATCGCTATACGTATCTGTAAGACTAAAACTCATATTTATAATCGATGCGTCTTCATCCACGGCATCTAACAATGCAAATACAACATTTGACATAAATGCAAATCCTTCAGAATCATGGGTTTTCCGAATATCAAATTTTACTTTACTAGAATTGGGAGTATTCTTGTGAACATGGTGATAAATTATACCTGCTATATGACTACCATGACCATGCGTATCTTCGGGCAATGGGTCATTATCAACATAATCAAATCCTGTGTAATTAGTTAAATTAAAATTGTATTCGGAAGTAGAGTTATCGGCAATATTGGATATACCTGTATCTATAATAGAAATAGTAACTTCACGTTCACCATGTATAAAAGAATGATCAAAGCTCACATCATGTATGTTTGGATTAACTAGCTGATCATTGCCAATATAATGGTTTATGTTAAAGGATGATTCATCTATTTCTGTTTTTGATTTGGCGCCCGCAATTGTTCCATCAATATCAAATATTGTGACACCATTTTGATCTACATATGGAAAATGCGATACTTGCCATAAAGCAAGATTAATGTCCTCATTTTCCCAAATCTCGATGGAGTTTAATTCAGCAAGCAATTGGTCTTTTTCAATTTCTGAAACAGACTCATCTATTTGAACGAAATATTGGTGCGGATGATAAGGGACGGGATCATCAACTATAACATTGTTGCAGAAACCGTAATGACAGACCACTAGGTACAAACATACGGTGAGTAAAAGGTTCTTAATCTTAGTACAATCCATAATACGGGCTTAGATGTCAACTTAACAATAAAATAATTAAAAAGCCAATTTGTGCCTATATTTCAAAAATAAATTAGATAAAATCGGCACATTTAGTAGATCTTCTCCTTTCTAAATTGTAAATACAAGTAGTAGATCTAACATCTTTGTTTTTTTAATGAGTAAAAACTTCAATCTCACATTACATGAGTATGAAACTCTTGTAAATAGCTTGCGCCATGGAGACGAACAATTGTTTGAGAAGATCTTTCTTCAACACTTCAAAGTTGTTGTACATCAGTTACAAGCAAAGTACAGGTGTTCACAGAGTGAGGCATACGATGCGACCATGGATGCTATTTTAGAATTACGATTGAAGATTATTGATGGTAAAATAAAATATGGCAATCTTGATTATCTGTTTTTTTTAATGGCATCACAAGTTCTGATGCGAAATTTGAAAAAATTTAGACTATCAGACTTTGATGAAAATCTACTGAACCATGAAGACTCGATGTTCTCAGATGAAGATATCGATAATTTAAATAAAGCATGGTCAGATTTAAGTAAAGAATGTCAAGGTCTTCTTTCTAGAAATGTCTTCAGTGGGATCAAACTTAAAGACATAGCACATGAAGATGGCCGAACTCATCTAGCAGTAAGAAAACACAAAAAAAGATGCCTAGATAAATTATTAATGTTTTTTAAAAAATATTCAGTTCCTAATTTGCAGTGAAAAAATTTCTCGATAAATATAATGCTATGACCACAACAGAAAATAAGGTCGAATTACTTCAGTCTTTCGTAAAGCAAATGCTAAATAATAGGAAGAAGAATGAATACATGAAGAAGTTAGAAAGTGAATTCGGAGTCAGAAGAGATAGCCCTAAAAAAGTTCAACTGCCTCTCAAAAGGAGTAGCATAGTTTATATATCAGGTATAGCTGCCTCACTTGCTATTTTAGTCATTAGTATTGCAGTATTTGGTTTATTCGATTCTAATACGAGATTAGCAAGTCAACTTATAGAAAATGACTATTTCATTCATCCTGGAATCGAAAAAGGCATATCGTTACCAGATAGTGAATTAAGAACATTAGCTATTGCAGCTTATGGTGATCGAAATTTTAAGGAAGCAGCCCAATTGTTCAGTTCTATAAAATCTAAGTCTGCGGATGATCAATTTTTCTCGGCATTATCATTCCTATACGATGGTCAATACGAAGAGTCGATTGAACGTTTTGAAGTGTCGAATCAGGTGTTTAGAGAAGAGGTAAACTGGTATTTAAGTCTCTCGTATATACTACATGGAGATACAGATAAAGCTCTTAAAATCTTGTATGAGATTAAACCTAAGGAGTGGAATTATATGAAAGCTCAAAAGCTGATATCGGAATATAAATAATTGTCATGACTAGTACTTTCCAAATTTACTCATTTTGAATTGGTACTTCATGTAATAATAGTTGAGAATTAGCTTTATACTTGTAAATGTCTAAGCACATTTGCATGAGAATCATATGTAGTTTATCCTTGATTTCATGGCTATGTTTTACGCTATGCACGCCCTTGTATGCAGCCAAATTTATTGAACCACATTCTATTTATGAAATAATAAACGAAAATAAAGATGCTGGTTTATATAATGAGACAATAGAGTTTTTAGACTCCATTATACTTCATGAGTCTTTTCAAGATTTATCCTGTTATGACAAAGGAAAGATATATCACGCATTAGCCACTAGTCACTACTTTCTGGACAACGAACTTAAGGCAATTAATACATATAAAGATAAAACTCTGCAGGAATGGGAGGATTGTGCAGCTGTGTCTGCCAACGAAAAAGCAAATACAATTTATAATATTGGTGTTTGCTATCAGTATATTAGTGAGCCTGAGTTAGCTGCTGAATACATGAACTCAGCGCTAGCAATATTACAAAACCTTGAGACAGTAGACTCAATAAGCCTAGCTAAGAAATATCAAGGTGCTGGAAATTATTATGCTGATATAAAAGACTATGAACGGGCAACAAGCGCCTACGAATTGGCCATCAGCATTTGGAATTCAATGGGTGGTGGAGAACTAAATATAGTTAAGATACTCAACAGATCTTTACTATTAAATATTGAATTAGGTGAATATCAAATTGCAAGTGATTATTTTTCTTCAGCTATTCAAATATTAGAAAGTAGTACAATACCGTCCTATGAAACTTCGCTCCTATATTTGAATGGGGCACATTGTTATGTCAAGCTTGAAAAATATCAACTAGCTAAAAAGTATGCTAATATTGCATTAACATTAATTGATCGACATAGTAATATGCGGGAATACTCAATAGCAATGGAGATTCTTGGAGCTATCCATTTATCAGAAAAAAATTACGCAAAAGCAAAACACTACTTTGACGAGACTCTTAAAATACGTGCCCAGTTAGAATCAACTGCAACAAATGATTTTAACATGGCTTTGGCACACGAAAATTTAAGTGAGTATTATCTACTTACTGCAAATCTAAGTGAGGCAAACGCAGAAATTAATAACGCAATTCGAAAACTTCATGCACATTTACCTATCGACAGTACATTCAATCTGACTTTGGGCAACAGGTATATAAATCACCCTCTTGATTTACTAAGGATGTTAAAATTGAAAAGTCAAATATTATTTGAAACTAACTCAATTTCAAATCAAAATAAAATTGAGAGTATTCTTACTAAAATGGATACAATATTAGTCAAAACCATTTCAAGTTCTCATCTTGAACTTTCTAAGCTTCAAATGTATAATGCAGTTTATGAATATATGGGAACTGCGGTTGAGTATTGTCTTACATTTAACAGCAACAAAGACCTATCATTATCATACAAGTACGCTTCCTCTGCAAAAGCAATGATATTTAATTCATATCAAAATATTCGAAAATTTGTTTTAGCCATTAAAGATGAGACTGTACAATCTAAAGAAAATAGGATCATTAGTGAGATAAATACGACTAAACAGTTGATAAATTATTCGGAAGCAAACAATGATTCCCTATTAACCAGATATGTACAGCTCCAATATGAATTAGAAAACTTCTATGATTCTATTGGCGTATCTAAAAACCTAGAAGATCAATTTTTGAGAAATGGATACTTGACGAAAGATCAAGTTCAGACTAAACTGAATCAGGATGAAGTGTTGATAGAATTTTTTCAATCTAGTAGCAATCTGTATGCCTTTTTAATTACTAAGTCCAGCATAGATATTCACAAATTCAATAAAAAAGAACTCAATCCAATTATCCAAGTATTTATTAATCATATTAGGCATCCAGATGTCTCACTTAACGCATCTGATAAAAAACGTCTTTGGTCACACTTTGTAGGTCCACTCTTTGATGGCATCGATAATAAAAATAATATCATTATTATCCCAGATGGTTTAATACATCAAATACCATTTGAAAGTCTTTACCAAGAAGACGGCAGTTTTTTGATTGAAAAATTTTCTTTCCAATACATCCTAGCCAATTACTTTTTAAATACAGATACGCCATTGATATCAAAATCAAAATCGTTTCTCGGGTTTGGCACCAACTACAGTGAAGATCTCAACAACAAATTAGAACTATCTGGAAAAATATCGCATGACTACAAACTCTCCACATTAAGATCTTCAGAACATGAGATTACTGATCTAAGTCAATCATACGATGCATCTGTTTTTACTGGCACCAAGGCAACACTATCTAATTTTTTAACAGCAGATTTAACATCTGATATACTTCACTTATCCCTGCATGGGATTGTTAATCACCAAGATCCATATGCCAGTTATATTGTTTTTGACACAAATGAAGACGATTTTTTGCTTTCAAGTGCTCAAATCTCAAACTTACAAATGTCACCAAACCTTGTGGTCTTAAGTAGTTGTAACTCTGCTACAGGAAAAATCACTGAAGGTGAAGGAACCTATAGCCTCAGTAGGGCCTTTTTACAGGCTGGAGCAAAAAATATCGTATCTAGCTTATGGCCTGCATCCGAGAATAGTTCTTATTCAATACTATCAAACTTCATCAAGACAAGCCAGAAAATGGAGAGTTACACACAAAGTTTACGCAACTCCAAAATTCAGCACCTAGAGAACAGTAGCCCAAGATATCAACATCCATATTTCTGGGCAAATTACATTCTAACAGGAAGGACCATTAATGCAAGAAATACTACAGCTATTTATATTATTATCTGCATCATTGTGTTATTCTCCTTAATTATTTTGAAAAAAAAAGTATCAACTTAGGCACAAAACCTTAGTTCCTTCCTTTATCTACTTGAATATATATGTATACCTAGTAAATGTATTTTACATGTACTTAATGCTCATCCAAACTTAGTATGAATTTTGGTAATGGTTTATTTGCTGACCGGGATCCAGCAAGTAAATCATTGGCCAACTAACTAGTTGCATTCTAAAAGCGCTATTCAAATGAAATACATTCTAGTATTGCTCACCACACAGTAGGGCAAAAGGTTAATGATTACAATACGTTATCATAAAAAAGCTTGTCCTAGATTAATCTAAGCATACAGATGCTTCGGCTTTATCTATACCGTATGACAAGATATTATTTCATTTAATCATTTTTATTATGTTTACTTTAAAGTCAATCTTAGAAGATTTGTCAACAGACCAAATTAACAAAATTGTTGCAAAAGGCGTTCGCGGCGGAAGCGATGACACTACATCAGCTAGCGAATCTAGTGAGTCTTTAAGTAGTGAGTCTATGAGTGAAGAGTCACTATCAACATCTGCTTAATTTAGTCTAACATGGAGTCAGGTCATGACAGCATTACAAAAATAATGTGGTACATGATCTGACTTCTTTCTACAAAACAATTTAGTCAATACTGCAATGGATAAATATATACTTTCGAAAAAATGTAGAATAGTAGATGTAAATACAATTAAAGTAAAAGATTCAATATTTCATAAAGACATTTTGAAGTTAGAAGAGAAAGGAGCATTCCTCTTAGAAAAGAATAAAAAACATTTTACGATTAATCAAACCATTAAAATATTTTTGGAATATTTCTATCAACCAATATCGCTTGATACGACGATTGACAAAATCAGCTCTACAGTACAATGTAAAAGAGAAGTAATAGAAAACCAGATAACAGTATTTTTCAATCAAATGGTTAAAAATGAATTTCTAATTCCGGAAGATGACTATAAAAAGCAATTGCTCACTTCTGATTCTGATAATCCATCTGTTGAAGCAGGTACAATAATTAAAGGCTATAAATTTATTGAACGAATATTCACTAATTCTAAGATCGAGATCTATAAAGTCACTAATATTAAAAACAACAATAAATATGCAGCAAAAATTCTAAAAAAGAGTAAGTTAAATAACAGAATGCTTAAGATCTTTTTTCAAGAATTTGAACTCATGCAAATCATGGGTAGTCATGATCATATATGTAAAGCCATTGAGATTATTGAAACCAGTGATATAATCTTTGGGCTTTCAGAATTTATAGATGGACTATCAGCTAGAAAATACATCACCAAAGGAGAACCAAGTCCCTCATTGCTAAATAGACTCAATTTACTAACACAATTTTTTGATGCTATGGCTTTTATACATAAACAATCCATTACGCATGGGGATTTACATCTCAGTAATGTCTTAATTGACAAGAATAATATTTTAAAGATCATAGATTTCAATATGTCAAACAGATCAGTGCCGTTAGAAAATGAGGTTGTACATGAAGGAGGAGTTTATCAATATATTTCTCCAGAAAAAGTAAATAGCGGATTATTCAAGATTGTAAATGGTCCAGCAAGCTTTGCATCTGAAGTATACCAAATGGGTATAATTTCATATTTCTTTCTGTACGAAACAATGCCATTTAATGGTTTTACCTGGGTTGATTTAGTATATGAGATTAAGAATAAGAAACCAATATTTTTAACTCACACACCCAATGGCGAGTTAATTCCAATTGCGGTCATAAGATTTGTAAAAAGAATGATGTCAAAAACTCCTGAAAATAGATTTGATAATGCTGTTAAGGTATTTAAATCTTGGAAAACGAAGCAATGTGATACAATAGCTTGTGAAGATTATCACCTTGATTTACAAACAACTTCATAAATGAAAGTAGATCAACAGCTCAGAAGAAATGATTGTGGGATAAGTGCAGTAAAAACAGTATGTAATATACTGGATGTTGATGTCCCAAGAAGCTATATAGAAGAGCATTTACAAATCGATCAAGAAGGAATTAGTTTAGAATCAATTCATCGTTTTTTTGAAGATCATGGTTTTGAATCCAAATTCCACATATTAGATATCAATGATTTCGAAAACGAGGTTTCATTTATTAAGTCACAATTTCCTTGTCTAACTCCGATAAAATCAAGAAGAGGGTTACATTATGTTGTACTAAATAATTATAAAAAAAGAGCCTTTGAGGTCTTTGACCCAGCAAAAGGCAAGACGTATAAAATGTCACTTGATGAGTTCAGAAAAACAGCTTATTACGCGTCTTCAAATTTGGGTGCAGAAGGCACTTTGGATTTGTTATTTTTCAAAATTAGAGAAGAATTAAAAGAATATTCAATAAATATTCCAAAGCGCCTATCAAAAAAAGAGCAGATTGATTGGTTTAACAAATTGTGTTATTTCAACTATCATAAAGAGAACTATGGTTTTAGAAGTGAAGAAGATGCACAAAGATTTTTAAACGATGTATTGTTCTTTCAAGAAATTAATTCTATTCCGCAAAACTTTCAAAATTTTGTTTTAGATACACGAAAACAAGTTGTACTAAAATCACCCATTGTCCTCTCTGTTCAAAATGGAGAATTATTAGGTCTTATTGAAGGAAGTGAAGAACAAAGCATTTACTGGCGCTTATATAGTAGCATTAAAGGAATTCGCCCTTTATGGTTTATGTTTATTTCTACCACTCTTATTGCAGGACTAATCACATATTTAGCAGTATTTATAAATCAAATATTAATTGATCACATATTACCGTCTTATCAACTAGGCATATTATTTCTGTTTGCAATTGGAGTAGGAATATTCTATATCTTCGACTTAGCATTCTCAACATTTAAAAGGTATATTTCAATACATCTTGGTAACGCTCTAGATCGTTATTTCCTAACTGTGTTTGACAAAAAACTGAATCAATATTCTATTCAATTTTTACATAGCTTTAGAAGAGGTGATTTGACTGAAAGATTAAAAGACTCCACCAAAATCAAATCATTCTTCATCACTTTCTTTTCAAAAATATTTATAAATGTCTTTATAGCACTATTCTCAATAATGATATTACTTGCTATCAATTGGCAATTATCCATATTCGTTTTTGGTGTATTACTTATATTTGGCATTATGTTTTGGGGATTGACTCCAATAATCAAACGCCTTGAGCAACAACGCTTCGCTGTTAAAGCTGATTTCTATTCTAGATTTATCGAAAAGATTGATGGAATTCAAGTCATAAAAACCTTACAACTTGAAAACTATTCGTCTAGTGAAATAAATAATAAGATCGATGAACTGATTAAAGTAAGAACTAAATCAAAATACATTAGCTTATTCAATTCTGCTGTATCATCAATTATTGTTTCTTTTGCTACGTTATTTATCATTCTTTTCACATCTCGCCAAATGATTATTGATAACTCCATTACGCTGGGTATGATCATTACATTTGTTGCCTTATCTGGGAAAATATTTAAAGCCTTTCGATCCTTGCTGGATTATAATCTAACGATTCAAGAGCACACCGTTATACTAAAAAGATTTTTTGACTTTGAAGAAAAAGGCAATAAAGCTTCGATTCACAATTCACATGAAAAAATTAACAATCTTCACATATCAAAATATAGCTTAAAGAATGTGCAATTTTCTTATGCTGGAAATAAGCCCGTATTAAAGGATTTAAATTTTGAAATAGGTAAAAATGAAAGAATTTGGATCAAAGGAAAAAATGGAAGTGGTAAATCTACCTTATGTAAAGTGCTCGGGTTACTCTATCCCCCTACGGAAGGAGATGTGTTGATTAACGGTATTGACCACAGCCTTTATAATGAAGAACTCTTAAGAAGTAAAATCGCATTAGTGTCTAATGAGGACATATTATTTAATGACAAGTTACTCTTTAACATTACATTTGGAAGAAAAGTTGATATTAGAAAACTAGTATATTATACAAAGGCATTAGATTTTTATGACTTCATCCAAGATCATCCTGATAAATTTGATATGATGATTCATGAAAATGCTAGAAACCTATCTACTGGGCAGCGTAAGAAAGTATTGCTTCTACGAGCATTGATGTCTAATGCTGAATTAATCATTTTAGATGAAATATTTAATGGGATAGACGTTGAATCAAAGTTATTAGCAGAACAATTAATAAATGAGCTACCTGACAAAAGCTTTTTAATTATCTCACACTTACCTGTTGATGAAATAAATTTCACCAAAAAGTATATATTGAAAAATGGAAGACTATACTATAAGAGCGCCTAAGATCCATACATTTGTCAGTATAATATTTGGCTTATTATCATTCGTCACGGTATCTATACTCGCGCTCCTATTTCTTTTAGAAATTAATGACGTAGTCAAAGCGTCGGATGGTGAAATCTACTCTCTAAACACTCCCGTTGAGTACAACTCCTATCTAGATGGAGAAGTCAAAAAAGTATTGATAAAGGAAGGCGACAAAGTCCTTAAAGGTGATACACTAGTAATAGTAGAAAACGAACAACTGAATACTGATTATGAGAACACTATGGCAAATTATTTATTAGAAAATAATAATCTTAAGTTGAATAAAAAGGAATTGACCATCCTTTATGACAAAATATCAACTCTAGACCGACAAGATGACCTAATTGATGCAAATAAGAAACACGCCAATTCAATTGCAAACATTGAAATTCAATCCTTAGAATCTAAAATGGAAGCAATAAGGCAAAAGACAGCGCTTTCAAAAGAAAGGTTGAAAAATGATCAAAGTTTATTGGATGATGGGATTATTAGTACTGAAGAATTTGAAAAAAAGTATAGAGAGAATATTGATGAGATGAATACCCTAAGGGATATTAATAAAGAATATGAACTCAAAAAATCCTCTAGAATAGGAAACAACAATATATTCCTCGATAAAATTCAGAATTTAGAACTTAATAAAATAGACCTTGCAAAAGAAATTGTCGATAAAGAAAAAATTATTTTTCAGCAGGAAACAGCTATTCAATCCTTGGGTGGACATTTGGAGTTATTGCAGCGTGAAAAAGATAAAATGGTAACTATAGCAGAATCCGATGGAATCGTTGTATCAGCTTTTGATGAAAATCGTAAAATCAGATTTATTTCAAAAGGCACCTCATTGTTAACTGTACGACCAATCCAACAGCAGGAGTTTTCTGCTCGACTTCAAATTTCACAACATTCCATAGCAAAAGTTCATCCTGGTCAAGAAATTAATTTGAAACTTGATGCTTATAACTACTATCAATATGGAATTTTAAAAGGGAAGATCAACAGTGTTACCCCAAAAGATACAACAAATCAATTTTATTTGTTTGTAGAAATACCAGAAGTTCCTCCAGTTTTCGATTTGAAATCGGGATATCTAGTCACAGGAGATATCATTCTGGAAAAAATGAAGTTATACGAGTTTATTCTAGACAGATTGTTTGGTAAACTACGCTAAATCTATATTCAGAATTTTTTCTTTTAATCAGAGAATTCATTTTTTAAAAGCCTATACGTTGACTTTTAGATTTCGGACCCCGGCTGCTCATATGGAGTCTTTTAAAAGTAAAAAGATTTTCCCTACTAGGAGTCTATCCTCTAAAATTACAAACATTCCGCAATATAAAAATGTACCACCGATCCTTGTTCTATGCTAAAATTAGGATTCAAAATAATCTCATTTCCTGCTGACAAAGACACATTGGTATTGTCTGATATCGACGAGCTATTTGGGTCAGAACGAATGACAACATCATAGTGAGCGGATAGGTTATTGGTCAAATGATTTATCATAAATTCATCAGCAGCACATGGACAAGCTGGACATGAACTGCCACCGCAATCTATACCAGTTTCTTCACCATTTTGAATATCGTCTGAACATGATGATGATTCACCAATATCCAAAATCGTAAAGTCATCAAAATAAAATCCATCACTTGCCAAGAATCCATCTGTTTGTAATACAAATCGGAAACCCACCTTGTCACTATTTTTATGTGGACTGAGATCATAGCAAAATTGAGACCAGCTGTGATTAGCTGAGAATGTTTGAAGCTTGGACCAATTGTCACCTCCTGTTGTCGTCAATTCTAAAACCACTTCGTCAAGACTATCTTCCAAAGACCATTTGGCAAAGAAACACAATTTAGGGTTTATCGTGCTTGTCAAATCTATTGTCTGATTGAGCGATAATTCATTGGCTGTATTGTTGTCAGAATTTCCCCCTTCAGAATCACAAAAGGATAAAACGCCAGTATAAAAATCATCCGTACAAGTACTCCACGAGTGTCCATTTCCTGTAGCCGTCCAATTCGATAATCCACCTTCAGCTCCGTCGAAAAACAAGACATCTTTGCTACCGAGACAAATTGTGACTGACTTTCTGGAAGTCTCTGCGCCTCCTTGAGTACTAATGATGTCAAGTCGCAATTCACTGCTTGTATACGTCGACGGTACACTGATTTCAAATGGGGAAGCATTGTTAGCTGCAAAAGATTGTGTTGGAATTCCTCCGTATTGAATTGGACCACTGACTTGTATGGTTGCATCTGAAGGCACAACGGTTACCTCAACATCAAACGCTGATTGATTAAGGCCTTTATTTCGAAGGTGTACGATTAAATCAAAACTACTTCCCGGAAATGCGTCAGTTTTTTGTTCGATTGATTGAATACTGGCAAAAGCACCTGAAATCCAAGCTTGATAAACTAGTGGATAAATCATGCCATCCACTAAATCAAAAATCTCTGATTGGGCTGGCCAAAATCCAGAGCCATCTACCTCAGGAGTCCAACTGTAAATGCCTTCATGGTTGTGGAAACTGATGGCACCACCGCATGCTGAATATCCAAGCATTTCCGGTACTGTCCCAAATGGATATTCATTGTCGTCGAGAAAATCTATACTCCAATCCGAGTACAAATCAAAGTCTAAAACATCTGGGAGCTCCGTTGTCGGTAAAATAAAATTACCAGCAGTTGAATGTATCGATGACAATACAGACGGATTTATATCATCTAAAAAATCTCTAACTGCGACGGATTCTGGTTCAGAAAATGCTGATGCGCCTCTATAAACGTCACTACAAATGTTAGTACTTGAACAAGATGTTGTCGCCCCATTTACCCACAGATATTCATAATTACGATTCAGGTCTACGCCAATGCAACTCCCTCCTGCATTTACTCTTCTGTTTTTTCGCCACAATCCACCTCCGTTTGGATGAGTTAAACGATTGTATTCATAACCATCGGGGTTGACGACAGGGACAAAATACAATTGCCGTTCATTGATGATGTACGTCGCTGCTGGATCTGTTCCATAATTTTCCAATAACCAGTACATATAATTAATCGTACTTGCCATACTGAGTGGTTCTCTAGCATGATGAAGGGCATCATAATAGACGACTGGTTCTGATTCTCGCACATCTGGATTGTCAGATATTTTGACTGACCAAATTGGTCTGCCTTCATTGGAGTTGCCTATCGATGTTTTTGCAGTGATCAGATTGGGATACATGGATTTCATCAAATCTAGTTGTTCTTCGACTTCTGCCAATGTGTAAAACCCACCCATGCTACCAAAACCAAAATTTGCCGTAGTGTTTTTCTTTTTGGTGATCGTACTAAGTTTTGCCTGTTCTTTTAGTTGTCTTTTTTTATAGAAATCATAAAAATCATCTATAAGTATTTTAAAAGCTAAACCGCTAGATTCTAAAACATCTAACTCTTCATGTTTGACATAAAATTGAATGGCTTTTTTAGGATCGCCAGAATAATGATCTAGGACCAATCCTAAATCTGCCAAATGCTGAATATCTTCTACTTGATTTATAGCCACTTCTACTTTCGCATATGACGTCGCAAGTTGTCCAACAACAGTGCTTAAAAAAAGCAAGTTACATAAGGATAGAGCAAACAAATGCCAAATACGTGATGGTGCCATAACATTAGAAGGTGCAAGATGAATGCCAAGGTATTCAAAACTAACTTACAGCTTCAAGCTTTTTATAGATCAACTCGATACAATTGTCTTCTGTAAATAATGTATTTGCTAAAAGTTGAATGTCATCGGCAGTGACTTGCTCATATTTCTCCATTTGATGATTGATCATTTCTGCTTGATCAAGCCATTCAAAAAAGGCAAGACTCATGGCGCGATTCAGGATATTGATTTCTGAAAAATATAAGCTGCTCTCAATCTTATTTTTGACTTTAGACAGTTCTTCTTTGGTAATGCCTTGTTGTTTGATATCATTCAATTCCATCCAAATGGCATCTAAACATTCCTCAAGTGTGCGATCGTTACCAACTTTCCCATCAATTAAAAATAAGCCTGGATCTGCAGTTCCACTGATGTAGGCATCTATCCGAGTGAATAAGTTTTTTCCTTTGTATAATCTCTGATAGAAGCGGGATGATCTACCATTTCCAAGAACATCTGACAATATATCTGCCGTGTAATAATCAGGGTCTAATCTGCCGCCACAGTGGAATCCAAGGTAAATGGCATCGGCTGGAACAGCGGCTTCTACAACTGCTGAAGCCTTCTCCTTTTGTGGAGGCTCTATGGGCAACTTTCTTTCTGTTGTTTCTTTTGCAGGAATGTCATTAAACCACTTTTCGACAAGGCTTTTTGCTTTATCAAATTGCACATTCCCCGCAAGGACAAGAATCGCATTATTTGGTGCGTAATGTTTACTATAGAATTCCTTAGCGTCAGCCAAAGTAGAGTCTGCAATGTGAGCGGGAATTTTGCCTATGGTGGGCCATTGATACGGATGTTTTTTATAGGCAAGCGAGGACAATTGATGCCAGACTTCACCGTATGGGACATTGAGACAAGTCTCTTTGAATTCTTCAACGACAACTTTCTTTTGCACCTCGAAGCCTTTTTGATCAAAAGCCAGATTCTTCATCCTGTCTGATTCCAACCACAGGCCCATCTCTATATTTTCGGCTGGTAGAATATCATAAAAATTAGTAATGTCGCTATTTGTAAAGGCGTTGTTTTCACCTCCTGCATTTTGCAAAGGAGTATCGAAGTCGGCAATATTCTCAGAACCTGAAAACATCAAATGTTCGAACAAATGAGCAAAACCAGTCTTATCCGGATGCTCATCTCTGGATCCCACATTATACAAGACATTGATTGCTACCAAAGGAGTCTGTGTATCCTCATGTACGATGACCTTTAGCCCATTCTCTAACTCAAATCTTTGAAAGCTTATCATATATTACCCACAAAAGTATACTTTTAAGTCCGTTATAAACAGTGCGTATGAACTTTAAAATCAACAGTAAAATTGCTACAGCTGAGACGATACATACTGACTTTTATATGTCAGCAGAAATTTTCGAGAAATCGAAAGAATCCATATTTGCAAAATCTTGGTTATATGCTGCTGATGCTTCTGTCATCAAAGACAATGGCTTGATCCATCCAACGACCTTATTGAAGCACGTGTTGGACGAGCCCATTGTGCTTACGAGAGACAAGTCAGGGGACGCACATTGTCTGTCTAATGTGTGCACGCATAGAGGAAATTTAGTTGCTCAAGAATCGGGAAGCAAGCAAATGTTGAGTTGTGGCTATCACGGCAGATGCTTTCATTTGGATGGCAAGTACAAAAGTATGCCAGGGTTTGAGGGAGTAGAAAATTTTCCAAGGCCAGAAGATAATCTCCATCAAATCGCATTGGAAGAAGCTTTGGGCTTGTTGTTTGTCAATTTGGATCCTTCTATCTCTTTTGCAGAAATCATAAAACCAATCACCAAACGATTATCATGGTTGCCATTTGATACAATGCAGTATGTCGAAGAGAAGTCAACAGATTATGTTGTGAATGGGCATTGGGCCTTGTATTGCGATAATTACTTAGAAGGATTTCATGTGCCATTTGTCCATGCTGGGCTGAACGAAGCACTTGCTTTTGATGAGTATGATTATGAAATTTACCCACATTGCAATCTGCAATTAGGCGTTGCCAAAGAAGGAGAGCCATGTTTTGATATCCCCAATTCTCATTCGGATTATGGTAAAAATATCTATGCCTATTACTATTGGGTATGGCCGAATATGATGTTCAATATATATCCGTGGGGGCTGTCACTTAATCTCATTGAACCCTTAGGTCTAGATTTAACTTTAGTCAGATTCAGGACCTATCAATTTGAAGGAACGGAATTTGATTGGACAGCAAATCAAATAGACATTACAGAATTGGAAGATGAGGCCGTCGTAGAAAGTGTCCAAGAAGGCATCAAATCAAGGTTTTATACTAAAGGAAGGTATTCTGCATCTATGGAGAAATGTGTACACCATTTTCATCAATTGTTAGCTAAGGCGATAACTTAATCTTTTATTATTTCTTAACCAAAGCCGCTTTCTTGACAGTTTGCAAAGCCCTTTCGGTGGAATAATCTTTGCCAACACTTTTTAATTTGATTCCTGCTTCTTGAATCATTCTATTGTTCATTTCGTAGGTACCTACCTTTGATCTTACTTCGTTTATGGTATCATTTAATGTCAGTATTTGATTTTTCATTATGATCAAATATTCAAGGCTTTTTGGACTTAGGTTATGAGCATCGTTCTTTAAAACCAAATGTGACAAGCTGTTAATCACTCTAATGGATGTTTTGAATTCATGTGCCGTAAATTGTTCTATTTCTTTAAAATCATTGTACTGCTGGGTCAGCAATTTCAATTTAATGTAATTGCGTCTTGCATCAACATCTAATCCGTATGTAATGATAAGCGAAAGTAATGGGAGGAACACGGCAGTTGCAATGCTCAAGAAAATGGCACTTGTGTCTGCAATCCCCCAAAAGTGTATCAGGCAAATGATTACCAACAAGTTCAAGACGGCCATCATCACTTTTTTCCTGAAATTGATGAGTAAAAATGAATTCCCCCAAGAAAAAAGAATGGCTGATGCTATCGCGTAATACAATATAGACTCATCATGGGCCCAAGCAAAGACAATATGACCAAGCTGTCCCGTCAAAATTACAATTATCAACATAGCCTCAGTCAGCTTAGTATTGTGGAAGAAATATTCTTTATAAATAAACCACATACCAAACAATGAAAATCCCCCCATAGCGATGACTCTCATATTGAAAAATAACAGTATTCGTTCTGGAGTTAATTTGAAGTCTATCACAGTAAACAACATGTACATGACAGTCCCAATGATAGCTAACCTAAGAATTGAATCCTTGTTTTCCTTAAGGATGAATTCTCGGTAACTAAATTCCAGATCAGATCCAAAGACTAGATTTTGAGGACAATATCTAAAAACAGAATTGAACATTGTTTTGACTCGTTTCTATTAGTAATCGCTAGGTGTTAATAAAAACGTGGAAGATTGTTTTTAGTTATTTCAGGAAAATTACTAGATTTTTACGAAAAAAACAACTCCTAATATTTCATGGAGACATGTTTTTTTTCACAAAACATTAATAGTTTACCCTGAACATTAGTGCGATATTTGTGCTTATACTTGTATCTAATAATTAATCACAAAAAATGAAACAAATATTTTTATTTCTTTTTGCCATGGCAACATTCTCATTTGCTCAGGCACAAACAGTCAATCTTGAATCTAGTACAGTGGAATGGGTTGGTAAAAAAATAACTGGTAAACATTCTGGAACGATCTCATTGCAATCAGCTGACCTCACGGTTGACAATGGCATGATCAAAGGCGGCACATTTGTGATGGATATGAACTCCATTGTGTGTACAGATTTATCCGGCGGAGGCGCTGCAAAACTCGAAGGCCATTTAAAATCTGATGACTTTTTTGGTGTAGAAGCACATCCAACAGCAACACTAGTTATCACTGATGTAAATAAAGCAGGTCTTAAAAATGAATTAACGGTCACTGGTGACTTGACACTTAAAGGTCAAACACAAACCATCAACTTTCCAGCATCAGTTACTGGCAACAAAGCAGAAGCAACCATTTTTATTGATCGTACAAAATTCGGCATCAAGTATGGTTCTGGATCTTTCTTCGATAATTTAGGAGACAAAGCTATTGACAATATGTTTGAATTAAGAGTAGCTCTTGATTTGACTCCAGCATAAATCATCCATATATAGAATGATTAAAAGAGGGTAAGCTTGCTTATCCTCTTTTTTTGTTTGCTCCAATTTTAGTTTTATAATCTATAGCCTCTTTATATTCGCCATACAATTTGTTCCAATGATAGAAATTAAAGAAGCTACAGTTGAAGATGTCAATACACTAGCTCCATTGTTTGATGCGTATCGAGTGTTTTATGAACAGCAGAGTGATGTGGAGGGAGCAAAGCAATTTTTGAAAGATCGACTCATCAATCAAGAATCATATATTTTGCTGGCGCTGGAAAATGATAGTGGCATTGGTTTCACACAGATCTATCCGTTGTTCTCTTCCGTCTCCATGCAACAATTACATGTATTGAATGATCTTTTTGTCCTAGCAGAGAGTAGAGGAAAAGGCGTAGCTGGACAATTGTTAGAGAAGGCAAAAGACTATGCCATCCAACACGGATCAAAAGGACTTTCTTTAGAAACACATAAGGATAATCCTGCGCAGAACTTGTATGAAAGGCTAGGATGGGAAAAAGATGAAGAGTACTTACATTACTTTTGGTCATCAAAAACCGCATAGAATAGAACTAAGATTATAAGACTCGCATGAACGATATCGTTATATTGATGTTTAAAAAACAATGTCCCCTATTGTCATAGCATTACTACTCATTTTGATTCTCAACTATGCGGTTTTTTTACTCGCATATAAACAGCAGACAGATCATTACACAGACATTACCTATGCCTTTTCATTTGTATTGGTTGCTGCGTATTTCTACTTTGTAAATCAAGAGTTTACACTTGCCAAAACCTTTTTATTTGTCATGGTTGCTCTATGGGGCATTCGTCTAGGCGTCTTCTTACGATCGCGTGTTGGCAAAATGGGCGAGGATAAGCGATTTGTACACATTAGGCCAAATTTTTGGCGATTCTTTCGATTCTTCACCATCCAAGGAACCGCCATTTGTTTGATTAGTTTGCCATTTATCATTGGGTTTCATAAGCCATTGTATCAAGATGGATTGCAGTCCCCATTCTTTTGGTTAGGAGCAGTCCTCATGATTTTCGGATTTTTAATAGAAGCAGTGTCAGATCACCAGAAAAATGCATTTAAAAATAAAGGAGGTAATGGAGGTAAATCCTTTCAACAAGGTCTGTATACCTACATCCGTCATCCCAATTATCTGGGTGAAATCATGTTTTGGACTGGAGTCTTTATTTACGTTATGCCTTACTTGACAGGTATAGAATACGGGAGCGTGATCAGTCCAATTTTCATTATCCTCTTGCTCAATTTTGTCAGTGGCATTAATCTTTTGGAGAAAAGTGCGAAAAAGCGATATGGAGATTTGCCTGAATACCAGGCTTATTTCAAACGGACATGGCGATTGATTCCATTTATATACTGATAACGTTAAATGCCAAGACAGTGACAAGTTATTTGGTCTTGATCCCACCACGGCTACTTTAACTAATTCGACATTTGTCTCCGTAGCGTCTCCGTACCCAATGTCGTTAAGTAAGGATTAAATCACACTGAATTACTAAATTTGCCTTTTTCTGAAATAGAAGAACTATATCAACAGTTTATTAGTAATAAGAAGTAAATACAGATACATTGAGTGACAATGAAAGTCCGTAAAGCAGTCATATTAGCCCTATTCTTTTTCTTGTACTATGCATTATCTTATGCACAGACAACCGCATATCAAGTAACAAAATCAGAAAGCGATCTCTACACTGGCCACTATGAACTATCTGAGTTACGAGTACTTAAAATTTCAGAACGAGATGGTAGATTTTATGGTAAAGTGACCGGTGCCAGCGAATTAGAATTGACGCCGTCTGGTCCTGCAAAGTTTTACTTCATTGATATCGATGCTCGCGTAGATTTTAATGGCACCAAAGACAAAATACACTCATTAACCATGCATCGAAGTACAGTAGAAGATGCTCCAAAATTGGATATCACTAATGCCAAAGTAAAGAAAAGGCGCGCTTCTCAATATGTAGGAAATTATGACCTGGGATCAGACAATTTAGTTGAAGTCTATTACGATAATAATCAGCTAAGAGCAAAGCAATATGGAGAATTGTTGTCCCTCATTCCATTAGAAGATGATCTATTTTACATTCCTGAAAGAGTGACAAAATTAGGATTCAATAAGAACAGCAAAGGCAAAATTGCAAGTCTGACTTTTTACACAAACAACAAAGTAGAAATACCGAAAATTTGATTTTTGCGCCTGAAGCAATGTACAGACTAAAATCATTATCAGTTTGTTAACAAACATTCGATATAAAAGGCAATTAATTTTTCTCACTTTAGTGCTAAGAATAAACACTGTATATGAAAATCTCCTCTAAACTCTTCGGTCTATGTGTTTTAGCTTTTGGGTTGTGTCATGGCTGTTCAAGCTCCAAACAACAAATCACGCAGACAGAACCGATCCAAGATGTAGCAGAAATGGTAAAGGAAGTCATGGACCCAAAACCTAGCTTTGACATTCCTTACGAAAAATTCACTTTGGATAATGGGCTGGAAGTTATCCTGCATGAAGACCATTCAGATCCAATTGTAGCAGTAGCTTCAATCATTCACGTCGGGTCGAATAGAGAGAAACCAGGCCGAACAGGCTTTGCCCATTTCTTCGAGCACATGTCTTTCAATGATTCTGAAAATGTGCCTAGAGGCTGGAACAGAAAAGCCATTCCCGAGTGGGGCGGCACAAGAAACGGCGCTACTTGGACAGATGGCACCATTTATTTTGAAGTCGTACCGAAAGATGCTTTTGATAAAATCCTTTGGATAGATTCTGACAGACTCGGTTATATAATCAAAACAGTAACCGAGGAAGCCTTAGAAAGAGAAAAGCAAGTAGTCAAAAATGAAAAGCGCGAACGTGTAGACAATCAACCTTATGGGTATACGCAAGAGATTATTCTCACTAACCTCTACCCTCCTGACCATCCATACAGTTGGACTGTCATTGGTGCACTACCAGATTTGCAAGCTGCGACTTTGGAAGATGTCAGTCAATTTTATGCAGATTTTTACGGTGCAAGTAATGCTTCACTTGTTATTGCTGGAGATATAGATGTCGAAGAAACGAAACAGAAAGTAGAACAATGGTTTGGAGAAATACCTAAAGGCAATGAAGTAGAAGCAATGGCTCCTCGTCCTGCTGTGTTGACAGAAAACAAATCACTTTATTTTGAAGACGACTTTGCAAAACTACCAGAACTCAGATTGACATTCCCTACCGTTGAAATGTATCATGAAGACAGTTATGCACTTCAAGTATTAGGCGAAGTATTGAGTGGCAGTAGAAAATCAATTTTATATAAAGAGATTGTAGAAAACGAAAAACTTGCCCCTAATGCTAGTAGCTTTCAACGGAGTTCGGAGATTGCCGGCACGTTTACTATAAGAATTAGGGCAAACGACGGGGTTGATCTGGATGATGTCAAGCAAGTCATTGATGCAGGCTTACAAAGCTTTGATGTAGAATCGTTCGATGATACAGAACTCGTGCGTATTAAAACAGAATTAGAAACAAATGTCTATTCTGGTATAGAAACGATTTTAAATAAAGCCCGTCAGCTTGTCTTTGACAACGAATTTAAGGGTGATCCAACCTACTTAATTAAGAATGCGGAAAAGACAGCGGCTGTTACCAAGGAAGATGTTATGCGCGTTTTCCGAAAATATATTTTGGATAAACATTATGTCATGACGAGTGTCGTCCCTAAAGGCAGTATCGACCTTGCAGTATCAGATTCAAAACTTGCCACAGTATGGAAAGAAGAAATAAAAAGTGATGTTGCCGAAGAAGAAGTCACTCAAGGAGGAGAAGCTGTTTTTGAAAAAACACCAACAAAGTTTGATAGATCTGAACCACCGTTTGGAGAAACACCATTATTTCAAATGCCAGAAATTTGGGATGGAGAACTCGCCAATGGTATGAAAGCAATCGGAACGGTCAATGACGAAGTACCCTTGGTTACATTTAGCTTAACCATAGATGGTGGTCATTATTTGGACCCAATTGATAAGCCCGGTGTCGCTAATTTATTATCAGAATTGATGATGGAAGGAACAGCTAATAAAACAGCAGCGGAGTTAGAAGAAGCCATTGGATTGATTGGCGCATCCATACAAACGTCTTATGCCAATGATGATATAAGCATTACGGGGAGATGTCTGACCAAGAATTTTGATGAAGCCATAAGTTTGGTAGAAGAGATATTATTAGAGCCAAATTGGAGTCAGGAAAATTTTGACAAAATCAAAGGAGAATTAAAAACTCGTTTAACAGATAGAGAGACTAGGCCACGGACAATTGCTTTCGCTAACTTGAGTAAACTCCTTTATGGTGACAATCACATTTTAAGTACATCAGGTTTTGGCAGTACTCAAACAGTCGACAACATCACTTTAGAAGATTTGAAAGAATTGTATGGTAAGTTGTCTCCAAAACAATCAACTTTTCATGTTGTAGGAGCCATTAGCGAAACGGATGTGATGGATAGACTTAGCGAATTCAGTCCAAAATGGTTAAAGGCAGAAATCGCAGAAATTCCGTCCTTTACAATTCCTTCGAACGATGCTTACAAAGGCAAAATATATTTCATTGATATCCCTAATTCTAAACAGTCAACGATTTATGCAGGAAGAATGACGATACCAAGTTCGGATGCTGATTATCAAAAAATAGAATACGCTAATGAAGTATTGGGTGGAGGCATCAGTGGAAAACTGGCGCAAGTCTTAAGAATTGAAAAAGGCTATACCTATGGAGCTGGATCATTTTTAAGGGCTTCCAAAGAACCATCGCTATTTGCTTTAGCTACAAGTGTCAGAGCAAATGCAACACTGCCGTCATTGCAAGAGATCGAAAAGATATTTAAACATTATGGACCTGAGTTTTCTGAGCTAGAGAAAGAAATCACGCAGAATAAAATAGTCAAAGAAAGTACACGGACATATGAAAGTGCTTTTGCCAAATTGTCTCTCTTACGCAACATATCAAAATTTGGCCGATCCAAACGTTACATTGAAGAAGATCAGCAAACGCTTTTATCTATGGAGGTCAATGACTTTAAAGAAGTAATTGAAAAATACATGAATGTGGATGATCTCGTATTTGTTGTTGTCGGTGATGCAGCGACACAATTAGAAGAGGTCAATAAATTTGGCAGAGGTGATGCTATTTTATTGGACATTTATGGGAATGAGATTTCAGAATAAAAGAAGACGTTAAATCTAAAATTCTTCTAAGTTGCCAAGTATATCCAACAATTCGTCTTTACGTCGCCGACTAATTGGAAGTATACTTCCATCTTTTAGGACGACGTCAAATCCGCCATCTTCAGATTCTATTTTCTGTATAGAATTGATATTGACGGTGTAAGATCTGTGTATGCGAATAAAGGTTTCTTTGTCTAGCATATTCTCAAGTGCATGTAATGACTTTGTCACCAACATTCTATTCCCATCCTTGGTATACACATTGCAATAATTAGAATCTGCTTTTAAATAATTAATATCAACTTGGTTAACAATCTCTATGGCATTTTTTGTGTGCAACAGAATGCGTTTTGCTTTGAGAGGCTTATCCATTTCAGCAAGTAAGCCATTTAATCTTTCTTGGTTGAACTGCGATGTTTGTTCATTTATCCTCGCAACACAATTAATCAAGTCATCTTTGTCTACTGGCTTTAACAGATAATCCTGAGCCTTTACTTTAAATGCTCGTATTGCATACTGGTCATAAGCGGTAACAAAAACTACTTCAAACTCGATACTGTCGCCTAAACAATTCAACATTTCGAAACCATTCATCCACGGCATTTCGATATCAAGAAATACTAAATTGGGTTTATGCTTATTGATTGATTGCAGACCCTCTTTTGCAGATTTGCATACATCAAGGACTTCCACTTGAGGGCAGTACATTTCAAGCTTAATCTTAAGTGTGTCAAGAGCAGCTGGTTCGTCATCTATGATTATTGCTCTAATGGAAGTTATAGACATTTGTCTGTTGTTGTTTATTGTTTGAATTTGGTAACATATAAGATAAGCAATTTTATCCTAAAACCATCTATGATTTTATTTGCGTTATTTTCATACGTTTAATGGAAATGTAATTTCAATTCTTGTGCCTGCTGCATTCCCATTTTCATATTTTTTGTCATCTACATTAACTAATCCTCCAACATTATTTAGATTATTATTTAGCGATAGACGCTTCTCTGTAATACGCATACCATATGATTTATGTTTGGTAGCCGATTTAGTATTGATTTCTTCCGCTCGTTTACGGCCAATACCGTTATCATCAATCACACATGTAACAGTGTTCCCATTTTTACTGATATCGATATTCAGTTTGCCACCTTCTTCAAGATGCATTAATCCATGCCAGATGGCATTTTCAACAAATGGTTGTAAGATCAGAGGCGGCACTTTAATCGAGGCTGTATTGACATCCGTGTGGATATTGATGTTGTATTCAAATCTCTCCTGAAATCGAAGTTGTTCCATACTGATGTACAATTCAAGTGTGTCCAATTCCTGTGAAAGCGATATAGTGCCTTGTTCAGAATAATCTAATATCTGGCGCATGAGTTTAGAAAATTTTGACAAATAATCTGATGCTTTGATCTTTTCATTTTTCAGGATATAATTATCTACCGCATTGAGACTGTTGAATAAAAAATGAGGATTCATCTGTAGCTTCAACGCCTTAGCTTCTACTTCAATTAATTGTTCTTTGAGTGCAGACGTCCGTTTCAATTCATTGACCCTAAGATGGTACAGCGACCATAGGGTAGCAAGAATGGTAAAAATACATAACAGTCTAAACCACATTGTTTGCCAGAATGCAGGAATAATTTTGATCGAAAATCTAACAGGTTCATCGCTCCAAACACCATCGGAGTTTGTGGCATTAATGAGTAAGGTATAGTCTCCTGGAGGAATGTTAGAGAAACTGATGAGTTGATTCTCGTCATTGTTTATCCATTCATCATTGATGTTCTCTAGTTTGTATTTATATTTTGGTTTGGCGGTACTGTATGACTGCGCTACATATTTGATTTGAAAATTTTTATCCTTATGGTTTAATTCAATCTCATTTAGGTTGGAAATGTGTTTTACTTTTTGACCATCTCTATTTGTTGTAATTAAATCTAAAAGTATGATGTCAACAGCCTCAAAATTTTTCAGAATTTGATTAGGATCAAACCAATTGACACCACTGATTCCACCAAAATACATGATGCCGTTCTTGTCTAAATAGGAGGCACCGGTATTAAATTCATTGGAGACTAATCCATTATCAATTGTAAGGTGTTGGTTGACGATTTTCGATTTGCCGTCAATGGCTTTTTGTTTATCAATCTGACAGATGCCAACATTGGTACTTATCCAAAGATACTTTTCATTTTGTGGTAACATGCTATACACCACATTGTTGGGAAGACCGTTTGTCTTATTGACCAATTGATACTTGTTGGTTTCTAAATCATAGATCATGATGCCAGATTGATGAGTGCCTACCCAAAGTTTGTTATTGTCATAATAAAGAGATTTTACAGGGCCTAGTATGCCATCAATGTGTTCAAGTTTTTTTGGTGTGTGTGTACTGTCAATAACATAGATATTTCCTTCTTGTGAGCCAACAAAAAAGGAACTGTTCGGACCAGATATGATTGTACTTATATTACTTGATATGGCATCTGTTAATCCCTCCGTATCACGAATTGCTTTCCAGTCCCTCGTTTGTTTATTGAACAAGATTAATCCGTTTCTTCGACAGCATAGCCACAAGTTGTTCTCATCTGCTGGATGAATATCCCAAATAGTCTGACAAGGGAAATCGTTTTCTATATTTTCGAATGTGTTACTTCCTCTTGCTTTTACTTGTAGTCCTCCTTTTTGTGTGCCTATCCATAAATCATCATCTTCATCATGATACAAACTCACAACTCTATTACTCGATAAAGTAGCATTAGTTAATGAATCAGTGTGGAAATGATTCACATCATTAAGGTCTGCATCTACCGCAGTCAATCCTTTACCGGAAGTACCAATCCATAATTTGCCATTAGAATCTTTACTGATTGCTCTGGGGACATCTACTGGAATGTTATTTGGCATGTCACTATTCGACAAGGTGTATATTGGTCTTCTGGCATTCAATAAATAACTCAATCCACCTCCATCAGTACCAAACCAAATGTTGCCTTTTTCATCCTGATAAATCGAAAGAACATCATCATAATTTAAAGACTTGTTGTCTAGTCCATTCAATTTAAACTGTGTAGAATGGTCATTTTCAATTAAAAAGACACCGTGACCATAACTCGCTATCCAAATTCTTTTTTTATCATCAATAAGAACATCTTGAATAATGACCTCTTTAGGTATTTCTGAAACTGGATGTACCGTGCTGAAATCAGTTGACTTGTACAAACCATTGCCAAGAGTAGCGATTATCCAGTTGTTATCTTCATCTTGTTCAACATCACTGATGTCTTTCAAATTAGACAATAACAGGTCAGTACTATTTGTGTCTGTATTAAATCTAACAATGCCTTTCTTTGAAATCAACAAGAGATCGTTGCCATAAGAAGTGATTTTGCTGATTGACACATCTTGAAGTACATGCTCAACTGAAAATCCTTGGTCATTCTCAATAAGCTTATACAGGCCATCATTAAAACTAGATATCCAGATAACTTGTTGATCGTCCTCATAGACGTAGCTCGCTTTGTGAATACCATCTATAGGAGTAAACTTTTCGGTAGAAAGCTCAGAGAATTGTACGCTTCCATTGAGTGTGGTCATCCATATGCGACCTTTCGAGTCCACCTTTATTTTACCTAACTGATTGACTTCTTTATTTGTCTCGTCTTGAAAGAAGACTTCGTATTTTACAAAATTAGAACCGTCGTATTTATTGAGTCCATCTTGTGTAGCAAACCACAAAAAGCCTAAAGAATCTTGGGCGATACTGACAACAGAATTTTGAGACAGTCCATCATCTGTAGTGATGTGTTCAAATTTTATTTGTTGGCCAACAGCTATTGTTGAAAGCCACGAGTAACTAAGAAGTAGTAGTAATGTTTTCCAGCAATTCACTCGCCTAAAATGTTGTTTTCTAGTTTAACAGCTATTGATATTTACTAATATTACAACATGCTCGTATTTATTGCTAAATATCAAGGTAATTATTTTAGGAAGCCTGCATTAAAATTGGATCTACTGATAAGATTCTTTTTTCAAAGGATTTACGCACAAGCCCAGCTGTGTTGCGAACATTCATTTTTTGCAAGAGATGCCGACGGTGGGTCTTGACGGTTTCTACACTGATGTATAGTTCTTTCGCAATTTCTGGTATAGTATGCTCAAAAGCTATTAGTTTGAGCACTTGTAATTCTCTCTTGGTTGGATATATAAAATTTGCAGTTGAAGTGGCCATATTATAAATGTATGATTTACACTAATCTATAAACAAAGTCACTTATAAACAGGCTGATTTATGTGAATGGTAGGTTTAAGTTAGTAAATGGTATGGATTGATGTTTTAGCGGTATGCGTTTATGTACTCTTTTTTCAAATTCTACTTTAGACAGACGTTATCTGACTACACATAGACAATCATGAAAGCCAGAATTTGACTTACAACGCCGACAAATGCCCCTCCATAAATATCTTGATCATGATATTTATAGTAACGTTTTGCTGCATATGCCAGTGTTCCTGTCAATAAAATGGCGATGATTAGAAATAAACTAATGTCAATTTCAAATACACCTATTGATGGCAGTTCAACTTGACATTGGTGAATAGGAAAAACCACCATGAAAATGGCAATCACCATTACAAGGCTTCCCATCCCGACACTATGCAGATGAATTTTAGAAAAATTGTTAATAAAGAAAGCAATGAAAATGGCTAAAGTCGCACCTAGCACAATAGAACTAAAAATCTCTGGCACATAGGTATTACTTCTAATGTTGATGTACAACCATAAGTAAAACATTGCAGCGATTATCAAAGGAACAATCCGCTCTTGTTTGGCTGTCATCTCCATCCCCTTTGTAATGTCTAGAAAATGCATCGAAGCCAAAGCAATTAACGGAAACCCTAGACTCAGCATGCCAATCAACATGAAAATAATGACCTTTTCCTTCTCATTCTCAATGATGAATTCATACGGATTAAATAACTGTAAAAGCAAAAGACTATAAAGGACTATCGTCAAGGGATGAAACAATACAGCAAGTAATTGAGAAAATATTTTCACCATTTGAGTTATGATGCAAAGGTAGTTTATTTTAGTCCAAGAGTTTGTAATGCTAAATGATTAGTGTTGAATGTTTAATGATAGTGGGAAAGGGAACAAAACTACGAGATATGCTTAATGCTAATGTTGAATGCTTAGTGTTGAATGCTTAGTGTTGAATGTTTAGTGTTGAATGTTTAGTGTTGAATGTTTAGTGTTGAATGTTTAGTGTTGAATGTTTAGTGTTGAATGTTTAGTGTTGAATGTTTAATTACTGTCAATGCCTGATATAGGTTGACCTATATCAGGCATTGACATTCATTCATCATTAAAAATTTAACATTAAACATTAATAAAAGTTATGGTAACCAATGTCTTTTACCCATTGTCGGATTCATTCTTTGGAATGATGTAAATCAACAATGCTGGATCGCAATAATTAGCTATTTTCTATTTATATTTCGATGTAGCGTCGAATTTATTCGATGTAACAATATCAATTCGTCGAATAAAATCAAGAGTCATGAAATACCAACAATCCATAATCATAAACAAACCCGTCGATGAAGTCTCCGAAAAGGTCGACAGCTTTGATAACATGAAATACTGGCAAGATGGCTTTCAAGGATATACACATTTGAGTGGCACAGCTGGCGAGGTTGGGGCTGAGACAATGTTACACTACGATTTTAATGGAAGACCGCTCGACTTGAAAGAAACAATCATAGAAAGTAATCTCCCCACCATATTTAAAGCAAAGTATGAATGTGATCCAATGGATAATTTTATGACGGTCCGTTTGATTCCAAATGGAGACGGCACGACGACTTACCAATGCGAAGTGGAATATACCCGCTTCAAAGGCATCATGATGAAATTGATCGCTAAGCTATATCCGTCCATGTTTAAAAAGCAAGGCCAAAAATGGTACCGTCAACTAAAAGCCTTTATCGAAACTGGTGAAACATTTAATGATAATAATTAAAGAAGTGTTTTTGAACTGCGCCACAAAAGTCCAAAGAAGTGACATTTTCATTAACAATGAGTTTTAACCCATCCTAGTCTTATGTAACTCACACAGATTTTTCGCATCTTTATAACATGGGTTTTAAATCTAGATTGGCTAATAAGGGGCCAGAATTATCCAAAGTAATTGCCGGCGTCATGAAATGGGGTCAATGGGGAGCCAAGTTAGATACGTCTGACATGGCTCGCTTGATCGAGCAGTGCGTAGAAAACGAAATTACCAGTTTTGACCACGCAGATATCTATGGTGGCTATACCACAGAAGCAGAATTTGGTAAAGCATTTGCTGAGACGTCATTGAAGAGAGATCAAGTGCAGTTGATTACGAAATGTGGCATTTGTTATCCTTGTGACGAACGACCAGAATTTGGCATTAAGTCTTACAACACGACAAAGCAGTACATCATAGATGCTGTGGATAAGTCTTTAGAAAACCTAAAGACAAAGTACATCGATGTGTTGCTGATTCACAGACCGAGTCCATTGATGGATTTACATGAAATTGCAGAAGCCTTTGGAACATTAAAAGCAGCGGGTAAAGTTTGGTACTTTGGTGTGTCTAATTTTTCAACAACCCAATTTGATAATCTTCATTCGCATGTGCCATTAGTCACCAACCAAATAGAGGCTTCTCTCCTTCAATTAGATGCGTTTACAAACGGTACGCTTGATCAATGTCAGCGCTATCATTTCAAACCAATGATTTGGTCGCCAATGGGAGGAGGTAAGTTGTTTGAAGAATCAGATGATTTTGAGTTTGTCCAACGAAGAGGAAGACTCAAAGAGGTTGCTGACAAATATGGTTGGGCACTAGATGAGATGGCATATTTGTTTTTGCTCCATCACCCAATTCGCATGTTTCCAGTTACGGGTTCATCCAAATTGGAAAGGATTATGTTAGCAAAAGAAGCCTTTGAAAAACAAATTACAAATGAACAATGGTTCGAAATTTGGACAGCCAGCACAGGTCAACGAGTCCCTTGATGTCGTTAGAATAATATGAATGTATTCACAGATATTGCGCGGAGGTATCTTTTTAGTAAAAAATCTACCAATGCAATCAACATAATCACAAGTATATCTGTGTTGGGTATCTCTATAGGTACGGCTGCAATGATTTTGATTTTATCAGTCTTCAATGGCTTTGAATCTTTGATTAAAGAAGTCGTTGATGACTTTAATCCAGACATCAAATTGGAATTGGCTGAAGGCAAGCGATTTGAAATGGATGATGACTTGATGAGCAAAATTAGGAACATCGAAGGAATCGAAGCGATGAGCAAGACCATTGAAGAAGTTGCTCTATTTGAATACGATGGCATACAAGAAGCAGGGATCATTAAAGGAGTTGATGAGATGTTTCCTATAGTTACAGCTATTGATTCTACTCTCGATGATGGTAATTATGTTGTGGAAGATGGGGATGCCTATTATGCCGTTACTGGTTATGGTCTGGCCAGGAAATTATCAATGAACATTGACGATTTTACCACTGCTCTCATCATATATTTACCAAAAAGGAAAAAGCGTAATGCACTAGAAAAGGACTTCATTACAAAAGAGTTATTACCATCAGGCTTTTTTTCTATCGAGAATGAAAAAGACCACCAATACATACTGACATCATTGAAACTCATAGAGAGTATGTTGAAAACAAAAGGACAAATCAATGCTTTAGAATTAAAACTAGACGCTTCAGCAGATGAAGGATTGATCCGATCAGAGATTGAACAATTGATGGGACCTAAATTTGTAACTAAAAACAGATATGAGCAAGAAGAGACCTATTTCAAGGTAATGAATATAGAAAAGTACATGAGTCTGTTGATCGGTACACTGACGATATTGCTAATCGCCTTCAATCTTGTTGGTTCGCTGTGGATGATCGTTTTGGAAAAGAAAAAAGACATTGCCATATTGAAGTCTATGGGAAGTACACGACAGAACATTTTGGGCTTATTCCTTAAAGAAGGAGTGTTGATTACTACATTAGGCGTCATTTTAGGCATCATTTTGTCTGTAATCATCTATTATATTCAAATCAAGTATGGCATTATTGCGATGGCAGGCAGTCATATTGTTCAAGCCTACCCAATAGAGCTTAGAATTAGTGATATTTTGCTCGTTATGTTCATCGTTAGCCTAATTGGAGTCCTTGCAGCAGTATTACCTGCGAAAAAAGCTGCCGAAATACCTGCATTGATCCGCGAAGAATAGTAGTTTTGCGGCTTCATAATGGAAGACTGGGAAATAGACTTTTATTGGTTGAAAGTGCAGCACTACGTGCAAGAATCTTTAGATAAAAATTCTTTGCCTGATCTTCAAGCTGTGCTATTTTTACTTGGCGTGCAAGAATCCGGCATCGTAAAAGAATCCTATACCAAAGAAGAAAAAGAAGACCTGATGCATGTTGCTGTTTGTAGCTTGCTGGAAAGAGAGGGTTATTTTGAGTTTACTGGTAATGATCAGGACGGTTGGCCTCACTTCAAACAAATACGAGGAATGGACGTTGAGGGAGTGAAAAATCAAGAAATATTACTAAAACAAAAAGTCATTCAATACTTTATAGAAAATCATTTTATCGATGAAACAGAGTCTAATTAAATTTACCTACATCGCCTTTATTTGTTCTTTACTCATGTCTTGTGGCGGTGAGAAAAAACATTACGTGACAATCGAAACAGATTACGGCACGATGAAAGCGGAGTTATATAACTCAACACCATTGCACAGAGATAATTTTCTAAAACTAGTAAAGGAAAATTTCTACGATGATTTATTGTTTCATAGAATCATCAATGGGTTTATGATACAAGGAGGAGATCCTCAATCCAAAGACGCTGCACCAGGTGCACGATTGGGAATGGGTGGTCCTGGCTATCTGATAGATGCAGAAATAGGCGCACCACACTTCAAAGGTACCTTGGCTGCAGCTCGTACAGGAGGTGCATCTAATCCAGATAAGAAAAGTAGTGGTTCGCAATTTTATGTGGTTCATGGAACACTTCAAACGGACGCAACACTTGATAGACTCCAAGCTCAAAAAGGTATTGAGTACAATGAGGCTCAAAGAGAGAAATATAAAACCTTAGGCGGGACACCAATGCTAGATCAAGATTATACTGTTTTTGGTGAATTGGTATCTGGAATGGATGTTCTGGATGAGATAGCCAAGGTGCAAAAGGATGGTTCAGACAGACCATTGGAAGATGTGAAAATGAAAATTAAATTATCATCCAAATAGCAAGTGATATGAAACAGCTCTTTTATTTACTTTTATTGACATCTGTGTTGAGTTCATGTTCGAAATTGTTCTCAGACTTTGCCATTCAGCAGACTGACACAGTTGTACCCGCTGAAGCAGTTTTTGCTGTGGAAGTAGAAGATGCAGATCAGGTCATCTGGGAGATAGATGGCAATCAGTATACAGACAAGACTACAGCACATAGATTTATAAAGTCAGGAAAACATGAAGTTACCTTGACTGTACAAAAAGGAAAAAAGACAACAACTAAATCCAAAGACATATTCTTTACAGCACCTGAAGCGTGTTTGGTTGAATTGTCCACTCCTCAAGGAAATATGCTGATAGAACTTTATGAAGAGACACCAATTCATCGAGATAATTTTGTAAAGCTTGCGGAAGAGTCATTTTATGATGGCTTATTGTTTCATCGAGTTATTAATGGATTTATGATACAAGGAGGAGATCCAAAATCCAAAGAAGCAGGACAGAATGTACAACTTGGTGGCGGTGGTCCTGGTTATCAATTAGAAGCTGAATTCGATGAACGCTTTGCTCATGTCAAAGGAGCACTTGCAGCAGCTCGGACAGGTGATCAGGTGAATCCAGAAAAGAAAAGTTCAGGCAGTCAATTTTATATCGTTCATGGCAAATCTGTAACGGACAGCCAACTAAAACGTATGGAAAACTCTAAAGGCATTACCTATACTGAGGCAGTAAAAGAAACATATTTAGAAGATGGAGGAACACCCTTTCTGGATGGAGACTATACTGTCTTTGGAAGAGTTATAGAAGGTTTGGATGTCATTGATAAAATTGCAAATGTGAAGACAGGAAGAAGTGATAGACCTAGTGAAGATGTAAAAATGAACATAGTTGTTATAAAATAAAATGAGTCAAAAAGTACTAGGCATAGACGTAGGAGGAACAGGAATTAAAGGAGCTGTTGTTGATATTTCAACAGGTGAATTTGCAACCGAAAAAATCAAATATAAAACGCCTAAAGATTCCAATCCAGAAGCAGTATTAGCAGTAATTAAGGCACTTATATCTGATTTTGAATGGAGTGATAAACCAATAGCTTTTGGGTTTCCAGCCATAATAAAAAATGGGGTAGCAAAGTCTGCTGCAAACATTCACAAAGACTGGATAAATTTTGACATCATTACCTACCTATCTCAGAAGCTCAACGTTCAAAATGTAACAGTCGTTAATGATGCAGATGCAGCTGGATTAGCAGAACTTACTTTTGGATCAGCTAAAGGCAAAAAAGGAACGGTTCTATTGTTAACACTAGGTACAGGTATAGGCTCTGCCCTAATGGTCGATGGGCAACTAGTACCAAATACAGAATTCGGACATTTAAAGTGGAAAAAGAGCATAACAGAACACTACGCCTCTAATCGCGCCAGAAAAGACAAAAAACTAAAGTGGCCTGAATTTGGCTCTGAATTATCAGAAGTGCTCAAGCACATTGAACTTTTGCTATCACCTGATTGTATCATTATAGGCGGAGGCATCAGTAAAAGCTTCGAAGAGTATGGTCCATTATTAGATGTCAAAGCAGAAGTTATTCCTGCACAATTAAAAAATAATGCCGGCATTATAGGTGCGGCATATTATAACCATTTAAATAGTAAATAATGAAACATCTTTTTCTCCTGATCCTTGCAACAATACAAATCTCACTCGTTGCACAAAGAGACTTTTCTGCAGTAGAAATTAAAGCTACTGAAGTCGCAGAAGGCATTCATATGCTTGAAGGATCCGGGGGGAATATTGCAGTATTTGAAGGAGAGGATGGTGCATTGATTATTGATACACAATTTGCTCCACTTTCAGAAAAAATAAAATCCGCGATTTCAGAACTTACAGACCACGACCTTACTTATGTGTTAAATACGCATTGGCATGGAGATCATACTGGTGGAAATGAAAACTTTGGCAATGATGGAGCGATTATCATTTCACATGAAAATGTATTGGAACGCTTAAGTAAAGATCAGATCATGAAGGCGTTTAATCGCGAGGTGAAAGCATCTCCAAAAGCAGCATGGCCTCAAATTACCTTTAAAGAATCGATGCAATTGCATTTGAACGGTGAACCTTTGCAGATGATTCATGTCCACAATGCACATACAGATGGAGATGCCTTTGTTTATTTTCCCGAAAGCAATGTGATTCATCTAGGAGATTGTTTTTTTGCTGGCAGATTTCCCTTTATAGATCTTGGATCTGGAGGCTCAATAGATGGAGCTATAAATGCCATAGAAGTGGCTTTAATGCTTACCAACAGCAGCACCAAAATTATTCCTGGACATGGAAGCATATCTAAAAAATCTGATCTGTTGCAATACTATACGATGTTACAGACCATGAAAGGAAGAGTCCTTGGTGCAATGCAAGAAGGTAAATCACTGGAAGATATGAAAGCAGGAAATTTGGGAGAAGGATATGAAGAATGGGGAACTGGCTTTATAAATTTAGAAAGATTCTTGGATGTCATCTGGACCGATTTCAATAGAGAAGAAGAATAGGACTTACTCCTTACACTAGATTGTACATAAGTTAATTTGCTGTCTTTTATATACTTATAGTGAATTATCTTAGTGAGAAAAGTTAGATTCACTTCTTGAATTCAAAGATTTATCCTTTGTTTTTTACAACTACAAAAACGGACGTACTAAAATACATCTCAGGCTCTTGTCTACAGATATGCTTAATTATTACCTTCTTAGGCACACAAATCACTTTACAAGCCCAATTAGAAAGAAGCTATTATAATTTTAATTCTAAGGATGGACTAAATGCATTACATGTGTATGGGATCGTCCAAGACAGAAAGGGGTTTATCTGGATAGGCACATCTACAGGCTTAGTACAATTCGACGGTGTAACATTTAAGACAATAGATTTACCAGGACTTAGGAATCCCGAAATTTTACAATTGAGGATTGATGAAGATGACAACCTTTGGTTTATAAATTTATTTAATCAGCTCTGTCGGTATTCTCCAGACCATAATCTGGACATTATAGAAATAGATGTACAGCGATCATTTGTTAATATATGGATTAAAGGAGATAATGTCGGCGTCTATAATGAAATTGATGACGGCATAATTTTTAATAGGAATACTCTAGAAAGATTAACGGGAGCCGGAAGTGAATTTAAAATTCCGTGTATGAATTGTGATTTAGACATTTTTATAGAATCTGGAGTATTATATATTAGAAAAAATGGTGAAAAAAAGAAAATAAAACTAGTAGAGGCGCAAAGAAATCCATTTAGGACCCTATTTAAATTTGGAGAGGGACTCTATTCAACATCTAAATTAACAATATACAGGTTCGTTGAAAAAGATGACCATTATCTTATTGAAGACATACATGATGAACAACCTCTATATATAAATAGTATATCGGAACTAACAGACTCCACAATACACATAAATACTAGAAATGGTATTCAGATTTACAATCTGGATTTTAAGAGTATACGTCAATTAGAGTTTCCCAATTCGAATGTTTCTGAGTCAATAGTAGATAATGAAAACAATTTATGGTTGAGCACAATAGACATAGGATTAGTATTTTCAAATTATTCAAATATTTTAAGTAAGCAACCACTCAATGATTTATCTATAACAGAAATTCTCAAATCCAAAGAGTCTATATTTATCGGAACAGTTGAAGGAAAAATTTTTTTATCTAATGAAGATGGAATAGAATTAATACATGAAGATAATGGTAATTATATACGTTTTCTACTTGAGGTTAATAATAAGATACTCATAGGTAATAATTCATATATAATAGTGTATGAAAATGGAAAAAAGAGTAAAATTGATGTAAACATAAAGTGTTTTAAAGGAGCAACAAAAATTGATGATTCAAGGATTGTTGTAGGTTCTTGTACAGGTTATAGAATTATTGAGTTTCATGAAGAATCAGGGTTCGAAGTATTACAAAATAAAGAGTCTAGTAGAATTTTTTGCTTATTCTATCTTAAAAATAAAAATAGCGTGCTATTAAGTACAATATCTGGGATACACAGCTTAAACCCTGATACAGGTGAATTAACCTTAGATGTACACCCAAATCTAAAAGAATATAATATTATCGATATAGAAGAGGGAACCAACGGTTTGTGGTTAGCAACGAGTAATTCTGGTGTACTTTTATATAAAGATGGTATTATAGCGCAACAGTATTCGACAAGTAATAAATTGAACTCAAATTTTGTAAATGATATTTATTTGGACAGAGAGGATCAGCTTTGGATAAGTACCGCTTCAGGGATTAATATCATTGACCTAGAGTCACAAGAAGTAAATTATGTGACATCAAAAGACGGCTTAAATTCAAATATTGTTCAAACAGTATATGTAGATAAGGACGATGTTTATGTAGGAACGGCTAGTGGATTAAACACCTATAACAAAAATAATCGCTTTGCGAATATAAGTGCACCGCCGATCTACATCAACAGTATTACAGTAGATGGAGATCCAGCTAAGTTGAATAATTTGCAAGGTCAAGAAAACACGTTTAGATTTAATTATCAAGGTATAAATTATAGTTCTTTAGGTAAATTTACTTATAAGTATAGACTAAAAGGATTGACTAATAACTGGGAGACAGTACCCAGTTCAATAAGTGAAGCCGTATATAATAGAATCCCTCCTGGCGATTATACATTTGAAGTATACGCTGTAAATGAAGATGGTGTACAAAGTCTTGAGCCAGCACATGTCTCGTTTACAATGCCTCAACCTATATATTCTAGATGGTGGTTTATCCTTATTTCTTTATGTGTCTTATTTGGATTGATGAATTGGATTTTCAAAAAGAGGGTTGATCAAATAAATAAAGAAAGTGAATTAGAGTTAAATGTTCTTTCGCAGCAATTAATTGCATTAAAAGCACAGATGAAGCCACACTTTATTTCAAATATTTTAAATAGCATCCAGTCTCACAGTATGCTTCGGGATCCTATTAAAGTCAATCAATATATAACTAGACTGTCTAGATTTGTCAGAAGTGTGTTAAAAATGTCTGATTCTAAGGTTGTGTCTTTAGAAGATGAACTTGATGTTATAGAAACATATATTGAATTGGAACAAATGAGAGCTGATCAATCTTTTGACTACGAGCTTAAAGTAGAAGATTCAATTAACACTAAGCGATTTTTTATTCCACCAATGTTGATACAACCTTATTTAGAGAATGCAATCAAACACGGTGTTTCTAGTGTAGAGGATGGGTACATTCACATCAATGTAAAAGAAGGAAAGGATGATTCTATTGTTATATCTATTCAGGACAATGGGATAGGTATAGAGGACAGTTTAAAACGCAAAGATCTTAGTAAAGGTCATATATCTGTAGGAACAGAAAAGAATAATAGTAGATTAGAACTATTAAATACCATTTATAATAAAAAATTTGGCGTAGAAATATCTTCATTATCTGGTGACAAACTAGGACCAACTGGCACTAGAGTAAATTTATCTATCGCCAACATGTCTGAAATTGCTAACGAGTCCTAAGAATTATGTTTTCAACATACATTAATGTGACAACTAAATTTGTACTATTTTAGCAACCCTAGTAGAATGTTAACCGCTTATGCTAAAAGTGCTAATTATAGATGACGAAAAAGCTGCAAGAGATTTACTTGTTCATTATTTTCAAACGTACTTTCCCAAGGTAAAGGATATTCAAACTACAGATGGTATTTTTAAAGCAATACCGATCATTGAACAGCACCAACCAGATGTTATATTTTTAGACATACAAATGCCGACTGCTAGTGGTATGGATTTGTTCAATCTACTAAAGGATAAAAAGCCATCAGTAATCATTACAACTGCTTTTGAAAATTATGCCATTAAAGCAATCAAGCATGATGTTCATGATTATTTGCTAAAGCCAATTGACATTCAAGAATTCATCAGCTCAGTGAATAAGATTTTGTCATCCAAAGATGCACCTACGACATCTGGTACTGCAAAAAATAGCACTAAACGGATCGCATTACACGGCCAGAAAGAAATAAATTATGTGGAAGAAAACACCATCAAATACATTATTTCTGATCGGGCATATTCAACTGTTTATATTGAGGATAACAAAAGCTATGTCGTTACAAAGTCTCTGGGGAAGTTTGAAGAGATATTAGATAAGAACATCTTCTATAGAATACATAGATCGTATATCGTCAACCTTAAAAAGATAGCTAAAATTGTCAAAAAAGACGGTGGATTGGTACATATGGAGGACGATAAAACATTCAAGATCGCTAGTCAAAAACGAAATATTTTGATTTCCAAGATGAATTAGAGATAAAAACCAACACTTTCGGAAAACATAACTAGGTTTTCGGAAAAGCAACTTTATTTATTTAAACCATAATTAGAATTATGAAGTAAACAGTAATAGTTTTATCGCAAGCCCCCAATTAGAAGGAATTTTGACAAAGAATGATTTCCTTTCTATTCACTGCCTTTATTGTGTTTTACTATACTGCGTAAGAGGTAAGGAAAAAGGCATTTGCTTAATTAAAATTTGAAAGCACCTGTGGTGTTTATTTTAGAGATGAACACATCGTTTTCAATTGACTTACTTTGCAAAAGAGCTTTGATTTTTTCTCCTACAGTTTCAGCAATCAGACTATTTTCGCACAGAGCGAATACACTTGGTCCTGCTCCACTAATACTAAATCCTAAAGCATTGTTTGATAAGGCGATGTCTTTCATGTCGTAAAAGTGAGGAATTAATGTTGCCCGTTGTGGCTCTATGATCAAATCAGTTAATGATCTGCGAATCATGTCAAAGTCAAGTCGATACAATGCAGCAACTAAATAAGCAAGATTTCCAGATTGAGCTATGTGTTGTTTTAAATCTACTTTATCAGAGAGCATAGCCCTAGAGTCCTTAGTTAGTACACTAATGTGCGGATAGACAACACAAGCAAAAAGACCGTCAGGTGCAGGCAACTTTACAAGGTCTAAACTTTCATTATCTCTGATGAGTATGATTCCACCTAGCAACGAAGGTGCCACATTGTCTGCATGCCAAGCACCGTCAGCTATTTGCTCGCCTTGGACAGCAAATTTTACTAAATCCCTTTTCCCGAGCGAACTTTTTAAAAATTCATTGACAGCAAACACACCCGCAACAGCACTCGCCGCACTAGACCCTAAGCCACTACCGAAAGGCATCTTTTTGTGAATCTCCATTTCGATTGGCATAGTCTCTTCGCCTAAGTGTTTCATCAATTTCAACGCCGCAAAGCCAGCAGTATTTTTCTCCACCTCTAACGGCAATTTCTTCTTCGTCCCTGTTATTTGTTTGATTACTAAACCTGGGGATTTACCTGGCCGCACAATGATTTCATCACCAGGCCCATCAATTGCAAATCCTAAAATGTCATAACCAACTGCCATGTTGGCTACTGAAGCTGGTGCAAATACTTTCAATCCAGAATTCATATCTCTTTATTCACCTTTTAATGTCATCATTAGGGTCCTCCTAATTGTATCCAAAATGATTTTTATTTCCGATGCTTATTATTTCACTAAATACTCCTGCAGCAGTCACCTCTGCTCCTGCACCTGGTCCTTTTACAACCAATGGCCGAGACGAATATCGACTTGTCGTGAAAACAATCATATTGTCAGATCCTTGTAAACCGTAAAATGGATTATCGGAATCCACATACTGAACCTGAACTTTTGCTTTGCCGTTTTCCAAACTAGCGATATATCTAATGTCCTTATCTGTTCCCGCTTTCTCTATCAATGCTTCAAAGTGATCTTTCTCTGTAGATAATGTATCTAGAAAATCTTCGACACTTGAGGCATTTATGGATGCCTCCGGAAGAATAGCTTCAACTTCTACGTCATTAGGCTCGATCATGTAGCCCGCTTCTCTAGAAAGAATTAAAATTTTTCTTTTAATGTCCAATCCAGAAAGATCATCTCTCGGATCTGGTTCTGTATAGCCCAATTCTTTGGCTTGCAAAACGAGGTCTTTAAATGACTTCCCTTTTTTCCAATTATTAAAAATAAAAGAGACGGACCCACTTAATACCGCTTCTATCTTAACAATGCGGTCTCCACTTTCCATTAAAGAGCGAAGTGTAGATATCACTGGTAAACCGGCGCCTACCGTAGTCTCGTATAAGAAATCTACATTTTTGTGTCGGGCTAATCGTTTTAATGTCGTGTACTGTGCGTAAGACGAAGAGTTTGCAACTTTATTTGGCGTACAAATGGAAATGTTATTATTGAGTACACTCTTATAAATGTCAGGCAAATCCTTATTTGCAGTATTATCGACAAAGACAGAATTAGGTAAATTCAATTGTGTCATATTTTCTACAAATCCAGCAATGCTACTATGAAGAGAAGAAGTATCCAACTCATTTTTCCAGTTTTGTAAATCAACTCCTTTATCATTGAAAATCATTTTCTTGGAATTGGCTAAACCTACAACATTTATCTGAAGCTTTTCTGTCTCGTTAAGGGATTGCTTTTGATCATTAATCTGTTTCAATAACGTCCCACCAATCAGTCCCACTCCAATCATAAACACATTGACTGTTTTGGCATTTGAAAGAAAAAAAGAATCGTGTATTAAATTTAATGCCTTTATCTCGTCATCCGTTTTAATTGCAAAAGAAATATTTAGCTCTGAGGAGCCTTGAGCAATGGCTGCAACATTCACACCTTCTTTTCCTAATGCTCCAAATAAGCGACCTGCTACCCCTGGAATTTTCCGCATATTTTGACCGACAACAGCAATGATAGTCAGATCATCAAATACAGAAACAGGCTCAACAAACGAGTTTTCAATTTCATTTTTAAATTCTTCTTCTATGGCGATAATTGCATCTTTCTTTAAATCTTTTTTAATTGCCACACAGATGGAATGCTCCGAAGAAGCTTGCGTAATCATGATCACATTTATCTTTTTTCTAGCCAGGGAGCTAAAAAATCGTGCAGCAATACCAGGAATCCCCATCATGCCCGAGCCTTGTAAAGTCAACAAGCAAATGCCAGACATGGAGCTCATTCCTTTTATGCGCGCATTTGATTCATCTGACTCTTTACTGATTTTTGTCCCTTCAAAATCAGGATTAAACGTGTTGCGGATATAAATCGGAATACCTTTAGTCAATGCAGGTTGAATGGTCGGCGGGTAAATAACTTTTGCTCCAAAGTGAGACAATTCCATTGCTTCATTATAGCTGAGAGTGCCAACGGTATATGCTTTAGCAACTTTTCTTGGGTCGCAAGTTAACACCCCATCGACATCTGTCCAGATTTCCAATTTTTCAGTTTCTAATGCTGCTGCGAAAATGGCTGCTGTATAATCCGATCCTCCCCGCCCAAGGGTCGTTGTCAAGCCTCCGACATCAGATGCGACGAACCCAGTAATGACATTAAGGGTATTAGGGTTGTTTGTAAAATGTGTCTTGATGGCCTCATTTGTCATCGCAAAATTTACTCTTGCGGCACCAAAATTTTTATCTGTTTTAATGACTTTTCTCGCATCAAGAAAAGCAGCGTCAAGACCAATTTCTTTTAAATATTCAGCAATAATAAAACAGGAATTTCTTTCACCAAAACTGAGGATGTAATCCATGGTTCTTGGACTAACTTCTCTAACTAAATAGACACCTTTTAATAATTGTTTTAACGTGTCATGATTTTCCGCTAAAATTTTATCTGCTTTAGTAAATGCATCTACAGATACCAATTCTTTTAGAGCGGCATCGTGTCTTTCGACGAACTGTTGATGTACACTTAAATAATCTTCATTCCCTTTTGCAGCAAGTTCACCCATCTCAATCAAACTGTCTGTAACTTTGCTAAATGCAGAACATACAATAGAAATATTTTCTCCTTGATTGACACGGGAAGTTAATAACTCTCCAATGTGTTTTATTCTAGATGGTTCAGCAACTGATGTGCCACCAAATTTTAATATGTTCATGGGTTGCTAAAATGTTTGTGATAGAGTTCAGTCAATTTATCCGTTTCTACAAGGAATCCATCATGACCATAAACGGAATCAATACTTTCGTAAATGCCATTCGGAATGCCATCGGCTAATAATTTCTGCTCTACTTCTGGATATAATAAGTCTGTATTGATGTTTACAATAACTGTTTTTGCTTTTATTTTTGAAAGGGCTTCTGCTATGCCTCCTCGATCTCTCCCAACATTGTGCGTGTCCAGACTGTCTAATAGCTTGTAGTAGGAAAATGCGTTAAATCTATTTGCCAATTTCTCCCCTTGGTATCGTTGATAAGATGCCGCTCGAAATTCGGTCAACGTATCTTCATCGTCTGGTTGATATTCTTCATAACACAGATAATTTCTGTAAATCACCATGCCTATGGCCCTTGCTGCCTTCATGCCGGCAATACCTGCATCATCTCTTTTTTCTTTCCAACTTTGATCTCCTTCGATTGCCATTCTATGTGCCGTATGGATGGCTTTCCCCCATGAAGACTCTTTCGCTGAGCAAACGGACAAGTACATTTCTTTGAATAAGCTAGGTTCTAGAATCGCCCATTCTAAAGCATGACAGGCACCCATCGAACCACCTACAGCAAGCTGAATATTACGTATTCCAAGATGATCTTTCAGTTTTTTGAAAAGCAAGACCTGATCTCTAATTGTTACTGTCGGAAAATCATGATAATACTTTTCGCCAGTAACAGGATTGATGTCCAATGGACTCGTCGATCCATAACACGAACCAATAAGATTGACACAAATGACAAAATATTTATCACTGTTCAATATGCGATCCTCACCAAAAGAGCCGTCCCACCATTCTTCAATTTTTGAACTTGCTGTCAGCGCTTGAAATACCCAAATGACATTATCTCCCTGCTGGTTTAATGTTCCATAGGTATGATATGCCAACTTAAGTTGACTAAAGACACCTCCAAGCTCTAGCTGAGTCGGTTCGTCGATAGTGTAATATTGTATGTTATCTGTGTATGCCACGGCGTTATTTAAACAATCTGAATATCAGATGCAAAAATGAAGCCGCAAATATAGACGAAAAAGCAAACCGCAACTAATTTTTCAAGTGTATGGTGCATGGTGACCTAACGATTGTGCTGCCACCCTTCTATGGTTATTTGGTAGTTAAGCGAAATAGTGAAGAATCACCGGCCCCTTCATTCTCAGAACTAATCCAAATTTCTCTAGACCCTCTATAAGAGATAGCCTCCGTTTGGCGTTCAATAGATAACGGAGTTCGATTGACATTCCCACTAAAAAAAGCATCATTTTTCCAGTCACTAAGTATAATGATAAAGGAATAAAATTTTCTTTTGACAAAATCATTTCTGTAGCCGATAAGCGCAATTTCGTTTTGATCTTCTCGGATATCAGCGCCAGTAATCAAGCCCATTGTGTCAAACTCATCAACTTTTTTGGCAATATAATCTCCAGGTGTTTTGGGCAACTTGTACACCTTAGATTTTCTGTCTAACCAATTTTTGCTGAATATGTACAAATGGTCTTTGTAGCTTATTAAAGCTTCTGCATCAAAGTTGTGATTGTAGGCGTTATATAGAGTTATTTGATCTTCGTAAGCGTATGTAATCGTTTGTGTAGGCACCAATTCTTCAGTTAACAAATCTTCTTTCAATCCCTTGAAAATTCTCAAGTTTTCTCTTTTGCCAAGATTGTTACCAATATCCCCAACATAAAAATAAGTCTCATCAGCGGCAAGAGATTCCCAATCGACATTTGCAGGGACATCCAATTTTACTTGCTTAGATATTTCACCTCTATCATCCAATTGATACAAAATTTTGCCACCACCACTATCATTATTGGTCCACAAGTGATTAGAAATTTCAATTAGACCTGAAGTTTCTTTTATACGAATGTCTGTAGAAGAATTGACAGCAATAGCGGTTAACGTATCTGTCATCATCAGTTCGGCAAGGGGTGAGCTATTTGGCAATATGGCTGGAGTCTTACAAGAAGCTAAAAAGCTAATTATGACTATTAACTGAAAAAGTGGTAGGAGGAAAGAGTTTTGATTCATAGCACAAATGTAACAGAACAAAATTCAATAATGACAGCTGTTCTAAAACTGCTGACAAATAAATTAGGATAGCCGTATAGAACACATTAATTTGTAGCAAATGAAGCAATATTTATATCTACTTATTTCTATTGTGCTCATCTCATGTGGAGGTGGTCCTGAGAAATTGTTCTCAGATGGTAATTATGAGAAAGCGTATAAGAAAGCATTGAAGGACATAAAATCAGGAGAAAAGAACAGAACACTTGATGCGATTTTGAATAATTCAATGATGGAATTAATTGCAGAAGCCAACAATGAAACGGAAGCGTTACTGAGATCTGATGTCGTAGAAGATTGGGAAGAAGCATACCAACTGAATGAGGAATTATTATCCCTTTACTACGATGGTAAAAGATACTTGGATTCTAATTTAAACGGAGATATTCAACAAATTGAATTCAACAACAGTCAGTTAAAAGAGGATATAGTCTCAGCATTCGTCGGATTAGGAGATCGCAGTATGGAAGAGTATGGTGTTACTAGAAATAAACAATCTGCACAGGAAGCGTATCTTTTGTATCAATCTGCTGCAGAATACAATACAGTTTTGACTGACAATAATTTGAGGAATAAATTGGAAGAGGCTTTAATTGCAGGCACAGTTTTTATTGATGTTTCTGTTGGCGTATGGGACATAGGATACAAATATGAGATTGAGAGAAAATTTGAGGAGTTAGAAGATAATGACGATCTTTTCTATGAAGTCACCTTTGATCAATTCAATGCAAATACAGATTGCCGATTGGACATAGAATTTGCAAGATTGAATGTAAGTACGAACAGTCAAACACGGACAGAACGATTTAGTGAACAAGTATTAGACGGTTACGACACGAAGATAGATACAACAGGAGCAAGAGTTCGAGTTCCAAAATATACACAGGTCACAGCAGAAGTCAGAATTACAGATGAAATAAGATTGTATACATGGAACATCAGAGTCGACGTTGATGACAGAAGCAACTATTGTGATTTCAGAGACAATCAATTTCAAGTCTCACAAGAAGTTGTTGTTACAAATTATCAAACCCAAGGAGACGATAGGGCAATACCAGATACTTTCAGTAACAATACTGCTCAGACATTTTCAAATAATGACGAACGGAGATTGATAAATGATCTTATAGACCAATCGCTTTATGACATTGAGCGGTATTATTTTTGATATCAATTAGAATACTATAATCTAAGGCTACTTATTTTCTTCTGAATCCTATACTCAGTTCTTTAAATATTTTGCTACAGCTGCAGCTTTGTTATTTACATGTAAAATCTGATAAATACGTTTGATGTGAGATCTGATGGTATCAATAGAGACATCCATTTGAGTTGCAATTTCTTTATAACTCAGTCCATCGACAAGGCCATTCATTACGTTAAGTTGTCTAGGTGTAAAGTTTGTATTCTTTTTTGTACTGCCCGATGCTAGGAATTCTGACAGCTTTCTGGCAATAGTTGGTGACATATACGAGCCGCCGTTAAACACAATTCTTACTGTTTGAAAGATATTTTCTAGAGACGTGGATTTTGCCAAATAAGAACATGCGCCTGATTGCAAAGCTGTGAATATTTTTTCATGTTCATCAAAGGCAGTCAACATGATAATATCTAATTTTGGGTATTTTTCTTTAATCAATGGTAAAGCTTCAAGACCAGAAATGCCTGGAAGGCCAATATCCAAAATCATAACATCAATGTTGGTACCACTTAGATCGCTTATCATAAAGTCCTCTACAGAAGAATAATCTGCGAGCACTTCAATTTCTTGTTGAAATCCACTAAAAGTCACCAGATTGCGTCTGATGGTTTCATCATCTTCTATTATAATCAAATTCATCACAATTAAAGATATAACAACTTTAACACTTACTTGTCACATAAACATGTGGCTTATGTTATAGGAGAAACCAATGTTGTTTGGAATCCTAGACCGTTGTGTGTAAACCGATATTCTGCATTTATTTTTAGAGCTCGTTCTTTTAAATTCTTCAAACCTTGTCCAGAGGTTTTGATCGGTTTTTGATCTCCATAATCCTGGATGGTCAATTTAATGTGATTGTTGTGTTTAAGAAGTGAGATGTCCACCTTTGTTGTCGAAGAATGTTTGAGTATATTGTTAATAGATTCTTTAGCAATCAAATATATATTTTGCCTAACAACAGGATTGAGTTTTTGGCTAGTATTAGATTTGATGTTTGAGTCAAAAGTGTACGATAAGTCGCTTGTAGGCAAGACATCCTGAATATAGTCTAACAACCTATCTTTCAAATCCATGGAACTATCTTTTCTTGAGTCAATTGCCCACACTGTATCTCTCATCCTATGCATTGCCTCTCTACTTCTTTTAGAAATTCCACCCGCTAATTCTTTGACCTCTCCTGTCGCTACGGTTTCAATTAATTCTGACTGCATTGCTATTCCTGTTAACATGGTACCGACATCATCATGGAGATTTTTTGAAATACTAGACCTTAATAATTCAAATTTTAAAAGCTGCTTGTAACGCAACCAAAAAAGGAGAGCGCAGAAACTAATACTAAGTAAAAATACAAACATGCGAAACAAGGTCGTCTTATACCAAGCTTGGTTAATGGTAAAACTTATAATTTTATGACCCTTAGTAATTGTTTCTGGATTGACACCACTTTTCGCATATAATGTGTATAAACCAGGATCAAGGTTGGTAAATCTGATTTCGGGAGATGATTGAATTGGAGACCACTCCTGGTCAAAACCGTCCAATAAAAAACTGTAATATGTACGTGCATCTCTGTCAAAATTTGGCTTGACCATTTTAAAGTAGACCATTTTATCGTTGTGCTGAAAGCTTAACTTTTGGACAGCATCTATAGAAATCACTTTGGTTTCAAATTCGCTGGTATTTCCATTTAGATATTGTACTGATAGGAGTTGAATAGAGGTATCATATGGCTTTGGTGCGTTAGTCAGTTTATCAGCATCTAAAATGTAAACGCCATTTACTGAACCAAAATAGTAAGAACCGTCTGGATGTTTAAAGCAGGATTCTCTATTAAACTCCTCGTTAGCAATTTTGCCTGGCAAGTTTAATTTTTCAAAGCTGCCTTGATTTTTATTAAAGCGGACTAAACCATTATTTGTACCATACATAATGGTACTGTCTTCGTCTATAGCAGAAAAAAAGTGGACATCACTCGTTGTTGGTAGAGTGTGGACGACCAGTGAATCTGTTTCATTATCACCATCGAGCAGTATGTCTAACACTTTGTTTTTAGAACCAATAAGCAATCGACTATCGTTATCAATTAAATTATAGTGATTGGCATCATTATCACTTTTGATGGAGTCTTTTGTCAGCCGATTAAATGTTTTGGTTAACAAGTCATAGGCGTAAGTACCAGCACTATTCGTGCACAAAAACAGTTTTGTAAAATCTTGGCTAAGGACTAAGTCATTGATTTGACCAGAATTTCGCAATCGTTCTGGCAAGTCAATTTGGACCAGTGATTTTTCCTCCAGATTATATGAAAATAATCGCACTTGATTACCATTTTCAAAACAAGTTGACATCCAGATATCGTTAGGAGGCATGACAACATTAGTCACATGGCCATTCTGTTTACCAGGTATAAGTTCTTCCAAAGACTCACTTGTTACATGATAGAGAATGTCATTGACAACAATATAATCTTGTATTGTGTGCAATGAATAAATTCCATTTGATGTAACAGATTTCAATGTATCAATTGCTAGAATTGTTGTCTCTTCTTTTTCAAAAACACCTGAGTATGAAGCTAACCACAGATTGTTATTTACATCGATATCGATGCCCCTCATACTACAATATCCTTCGCAAAACCGAGAGTCACTTCGTAGTTCTATGCCATAAGAATTATCAGATTGATGCACCATAACAAGTCCATAGCCTGAACTAAGCCAAATGACATTATAGCTATGTTCATTTATAGATGTAAAATGACTGATCAACGGAGGAGATTCCATTTTTTCAAAGGACTTAATCATTTCATGGAAATATTCCTTTGATTCCATGGTTTCTTTGGAGTACTCAACAAGAAGTTTGACACCAAACAACCAAAAAGAATTTTCGACACATTTAAATTTGTGGAATTTGCCTAATGCAATATCTAATGAGTGTGGAGTCCGATTGAATTTAGAACGATGTGCATCCCATTTTTTAAAATTACTTTCTGTCCTATCATTATTCTCAAATAACCATACGTCATCTTTATCTTTGGAGAGCAAGAGCGTAGAGCCTAATTTATTTATTTGATATGGAATGGATACTGCAAAGCTATTTTCAATATCAAGCGTGTAAATCTTTTCGGTATCGGAAATAAAAATAGTTGAGTCATTACATACCATACTCGTGATACCCTTCAATTTGATATCAGTAACAAAGGAGATGGATGAGCCATCTTCGGAGTGATAGAGTGCATACTCATTTCCAGTCTTCTTACGTATTAAGATGTAAAAGCCACCATAACTATCTGGAAGAAGGTAATTCTGTAAATAAAGCGAACCTGTTTCTTCATTACTAGAAATGGGGATTAAATCTTTTTGGTCGGTAGGAAGAAGTGCACAGACACTAATCACTTTACGTTGAACGGGATCAAATGTATAAAATTGAAACTCTTTAGTTGCAATCAACAGATGACCCTTAATATTTTTATTGTACAACTGCACATTAGAAAAAGGGATAGGGTATTCTATGGATTGATGTGAAAATGGAATGAACGTTTGTCCATCATAGGCCACTAAAGAGTTAGGTGTAGCAAACCAAACCAAACCAGTAGAATCTTCATAAATGTTTTCTCGACAATTGATAAAGCTTCCATCTGAATAATCAATAAAGGAAAAGTCGTACTCCTGCTCTTGAGCGAAGACAAAAGAAATTGAAAATAAAAGAAAAATGAACGTAGGAAGAATTCGAAGATTCAATTTACATGCGCTATTAGTTAATTAGATAGAATGTTATGTTAAAATTGGAAGCCAAAAGTGGCATTTACCACATAAACATGTGACAAGAATAGCAAAATTTAGGCTTTTTGTCACCCAAATATGTGATATGAGAAACAAAAATCTTAAACTATATTTGTCATATTAGCTAAAAGTTCCTAATATAAAATCAGACTTCCTATGTATACTTCCTTTACTAGACAATTAAAACTATCTTATCGTGAGCAAGAGGTGCTCCAGTTGATATCCTATGAATACAGCACTAAAGAAATTGCACATTTACTACACATTTGTTATGAAACGGCTCATTCTCACCGCAAAAATTTATTGCGAAAACTGGATGCAAAAAATGCTGCTGGTATGATTAGAGTAGCTTTTGAGCGTAACATTTTATAAAAAGGTGTGTTTAGGCTTTTTCATTTTCCATTGTCTTGCATTAGACAATGTTATCACCCAAACAAGTGATCTATTTAATCAAAAACTTACTTTAGCATAACTTATAAATTCTAAAGAGAGAATGGTGATTTGACATATAAAAAGCCAATTAATTAACAAATCCATTAAACACAAATAAACAAACTTCCAATGCAAACTTCCATTTACCAACAAGCCAAGATTTCTAAGCGTGTACACGAGGCACTTCATGTAATTGCCTATGAATACAGCATCAAAAAAAATAAATATAAGGCCCTCTCACTAAAATCTCTGTGACTTTAATTTTTTTTAATCAACTTCTAAACTATGATCATGCAAAAACAACAGTTTTTTATTACAAGTATTATTTTATTCTTAGCACTTACAGTATCTGCACAATCTGAATCCGAATTGACACCTAATCAATTGTCGATTATTGATCCATCCACCCCTATGAAAGGAGCCATCTATGGATTAAATAGCTTTAGTATTCAAGATGATTTCAATTTTGTTTCAGGACAAAATGGCCAACTAACTGCGGGCTCAGATTTGATGAATACCACTATTGGCACTAATGGCTTGTTTGTCCAACAATTTGCCCAAGATCCAGCACAATCGTCTACATTCGGCGTCAATAATTTATCCTTTAATTACAATGAAATAGGCAATAATTTTTCTGACCAGTGGACCATAAGCTCTTTTGATGAGCCTACACTCACCAGTCGAAGATCCCTTGGTATTTATGAAAATTTTGGTGATGATTTTATCGTAGCTGAACCTGTCATGTACTTCAAAGCATCCGAGGTGTTGAACGGAGGTGCGAAGGTTGGTGTCGGTACAGAGACACCACAAGAAAAATTAGACGTCAATGGTAAGCTAATGGTTTCTGCAAATACGGATGATGAAATGGTAATTATCAATGATCACGTTTATGCACATCCCCAATTCAATAATCCTCAAGATTTTGGAAACGGTGGCGGCTACTTTATGATGGCATCTAAGGAAGGTAATTTTGAATCCGCTGGAATCTTTGGAGACGGCGATGGCGTAACTATTTGGTCGCCTGGAGATGGTCAAAATGGGATGCAGGGATACCTATTTCTACTTGATGAAGACAGATGGGGTGATGATACAAATCCGTATAATGATAATGGTGCTGCAACTTTCTCTAACGCCTTAATTGCTTACGTAGATGGAGATGGCAATTGGGTGGTCAATACGCCACCACCAGCTTTTGCTAACGATATAAACACTGAGCAAAAAACTAGGAAAACCCGATTAAGTACGATCAACACACTTGAAACAATGAGCTATATGCCGACCAGAGATCTCAAAGAAAATGAGAAAAAGAGTCAGCTTGTTGATGTCGTCGACTCACCTGTGTTAGCTATTAATCCGATGAGTTTGGAGCAAAGCATTCCATCTGCGGTAACAAAATCACCAGAAGGTGGATATTATGTGAATTATAACCAGATAACAACAGCACTTGTGGATGCGGTACAAGCATTGACTGCCGAAAATAATGACTTGAAAGAACGTATTAATCGGTTAGAAACCAAATTGGAAAAATAATTTGTTAACAAGAGCTTAATACGATGTTTAAGAAAGGGCTTTGCTTGTTGAGCAAAGCCCTTTTCAATAAACAGTGATTGATTGACCATTCAAGCAAATAAATGCATCAGTAGATAAAAAGAAAGAAGTCTATTAATTAAACTATAATTTCAAGATTGCAACTTTTATACATGCCTGCTCGTTTTTTTGGTATATGAAGCTATTTTTACAAATATGCTTGTTGGTTTTGCCTATATGTATCTCTGCGCAGGGACAAGATTCTATCTTGTATGAAGAACCAGACACTTCTTTTACAATCACAGACGGCATTGACAATACTTCAGGGAAATCTGATTATACAGACTATGTCTCCATTAAAGGTAAAGTGTATCCTGTACTGATCGCCAACGGTGACACAATGGTACTTGCCAATATAGAAGATGTCAGCGTTACCTCTCCAAGAACATTTGACTCAGATGAGGATTATCGCAAGTACAGAAAATATAAATACTACGCTTCCAAAGTTTATCCGTACGCTGCTGAAGCGATTAAAATTTTCAGAAAAATGGAATATGCGACAAAGAACATGAAGAAGAGGAAGCGGAAAAAATACATCAAACAATTGTCTGAAGAATTGAAAGTTGAATTCGAACAACCATTGACCAAGCTTTCTAAAACCCAAGGCAAGATTTTAGTAAAAATGATCGAAAGAGAGTTAGACACACCGATGTATTCCTTAATCAAAGGTTTACAAGGTAGATTTAAAGCATTTTATTGGAATCAGTCAAGTAAGTTGTATGGTTATCGCCTCAAAGACGGGTATACAGAAGGGGATAATCCTATCTTAGATGCCGTGTTGCAAGACCTCAATATTTCCTATGAGATAGACGAGGATTATGAAGACTTTGTCAATGAAAGAAAGTAAGTTGAAGAAAGAAGCATCAAGAATAATTGGCTGGAGAAGCCCATCCAACATAGCACTCGTTAAGTATTGGGGCAAACATGGCGATCAATTGCCAAACAACCCTTCCATCAGCTTCACCTTATCTAACGCATATACAGAGACCATTGTCCAATATGATCCACTCGAATATACTCAAGATAAAATCAGCACAAATTTTTATTTCGACGGAAAACCAAATGAAGCTTTTCAACTGCGTATTGATTCCTTTATCAATAAACACTTAGCAGAATTTGACTTCTTAAGGAAGGTGCAGCTGAGTATTGAAAGCCGCAACTCCTTCCCGCATTCTAGCGGTATTGCTTCTAGTGCTTCATCTATGAGTGCTTTGGTATTATGTCTGTTGAGCTTGGAACAAAAAATAAAAGGAGAGACGAAAAATTTCTTACAACGGGCATCTCGCTTGTCAAGACTTGCAAGTGGAAGTGCCTCTCGATCTGTATTTCCTCATGTCGCATTATGGGGAAATTGTTCAATTGAAGGTTCTTCTAATGACTATGCTATTCCATTACCATCAGTAGATTCTGTATTCAAAAGCTTTCATGATGACATTTTGATTGTCAGTGCTGAAGAAAAGGCGGTGTCCTCGTCAGCTGGACATCAATTGATGGTAGACAATCCTTATGGAAACACTAGATACGAGAGAGCCAATAGACATATAATTGAAACTGAAGCACATCTGAAAAATGGAAACATTGATGCTCTTGGCGAAATAATAGAAAATGAAGCACTCGAATTACATGCCCTTATGATGTGTTCGAGACCATCCTATATTTTGATGGAACCGAATACTCTTGCCATCATAGCTGCGATAAGAAAATACAGAAAGCAAAATAAACAGCCGATATACTTCACTCTAGACGCAGGACCAAATGTCCATGTGTTGTATCCTGACGAAATTAAGAACGAAGCAGAAACCTTTGTCAATGAATCATTGTTGCCTCTATGTATAGACAATAAAATTATCAGAGACAAAGTAGGAGAAGGTCCTCAAATGATAACAGAATTTTCAATATGAAACAGATTATATTATTTCTTGCATTTGTCATTGGCAGTACTGTCACTGCACAGAATGTCAGATCAACAAACCCTACGTTTGAGAAAAGAATCGATTGGCTCTTATCAGAATCTGTTCCCTTTAAATATGTAAGTCAACTAAACGATGAATTACTAAAAGAGTTTGTTGTCTTAGACGCTCGCGAAAAAGAAGAATATGATATCAGTCACATTGAAGGTGCTCGTTACATTGGTTATGACCACCCAGAGTTTTCTTCCGTTTTTAATGTAGATAAGGATACGCCATTACTCGTTTATTGTTCCATCGGCTATCGCAGTGAAAAAGTCGGAGAGAAGCTGAGAAAACAAGGATTCAAAAATGTATACAATTTATACGGCAGCATTTTTGAGTGGGTGAATCAGGGTAAACCGATTGTGGACAGCAATGGAGAAAAAACAACCAACATTCACACGTACAATAAAAAATGGTCCAAATGGATGACAAATCCAGACTATCAGAAGACGTATTGAAAATTCAGTGCGGCCTGCGTACCGTCGAATTTATTCGATGAACTGTTATTGTCTCTACACAATTAAAAGAACCATCCTTTGTCGTAAAACAAACTCACGACTGCACACTTTTTGTCTTAAGTAACAAAATCTACCTCTCTTTTCAACACACCCATTAGAACAGATACGTACCTTACATGCCGTGGAAAGCAAATTCAAATCATTCAAGAGAAAAGCTAAAGAGACGCTAGCCTTCAAAGCACTTGCCATAAAAGTCAAGCCTAAAAAGTCATTCAACAATACTCCTCAACCAGACCCTCCAGAATACAACAATTTGCAACATTGGGCAGCTCATCCTGACTTTCCCAACAACAGCAATGCCATACCAGAAGGGACACCTGAGCGACGATCCGAATTACCAGCTGATGTCTTTTATATCTATCCGACAGTCTTATTTAGCAACACCACTTGGAACGCCCCATTGGATCATGTACGGACCAATGAGTTTGTCGACCACATGCTATTGCCAGGACAGGCGTCCGTTTACAATGGTACTTGTCGAGTGTTTGCACCGCGTTATCGTCAAGCAACATTCTATTCGTTTTTGAATGCCAGCGACAACAGCCATCAAGCTTTTGATCTTGCCTATAGCGATGTCAAAAAAGCATTCAATCATTATTTAGAGCATTGGAATCAAGGAAGACCATTTATAATCGCATCCCATAGCCAAGGGTCATTACATGGCATTCGGTTAATAGAAGAATGTGTGGAATCATCTCCGATTGTCGACCAGTTTATTGCAGCCTATCTGATTGGGTTTCAAATACCCGCTGATAAATTTGGGCGGACACTCCAGAACATCATCCCTGCAAAATCGGCGGATGATCTGCAATGCATCGTTGCCTTTGACAGTTTTGGAGAAAATGGTGGACCACTGCATGACAAAGACAATTGTCAACATTATTATCCAGATACGCAACAATGGGAATATCGCAAACATAAAAAAGTAGCAGCCATCAATCCACTAAATTGGACAACAGACACCACACGAGCTTCCAGCGATTTAAATATTGGCGCCTCAAGAATTCAATTAAATAAAGAAGCGCCATTTTCCGGCAAACAGTTTTTTTCTGACGAGCCAATGGGATTGGATTTTAAGAAATTATCTAAAACAATCCCCAATGAATGTTCTGCACAATTAGACGAAAACGGCATTCTCCATATTTCCAAACCAAAGACAAGAAGCTTTCGAGTCGGCCTGCTCCCAAATTGGAATTATCACATTTATGATTATGCGTTGTTTTATATGAACTTGAGAGAGAATGTGGAAAAACGGGTTTTCCGATTTTTGGGCTCTAGAAATTCCTAATAGACCAATTACTCTGAAAAGAATACCGTGAGGTACAGTACCTATTTCGTTTAGTGAAGGACAGAAAGTGCGAAAGGCGATAGACAAGAGTCACAGAGACGGTATTAAGACCTTTGCCTCAGGTTTCGTACTCAAGCAATCCTTGGTTTAGTTAGCGTAATACTGACCCTGAAGGGGCCCATAGCATATAGCCCGGGGTGAAACCCTGGGTGTGAATCGGAATGAGAATTCCATTGGCGCGCGTTTTTGAATCAAAACCCGTGACAATGGTCTAATTAATTATTAGGACTATCAATATGTTGCGCGTGGCTTATTGTAAAACTCACAACCTGTCTATAATCTCTAGACTCTCATAAATAATGATCATACTGATCCAAATCAAACTGCTTAATCTTCTTGATCAACAACTGAGCATATTTCGGATTCGTCGCATACCCACATTTTTTCAATCCATGTGCCCAATTGGTATAATCTGTTTTGTCGTAAGAAAACAACTCTTTATACCAAGGCGTATTCATCAGAAAATAAGAGTGGTCGACATAGGAATCGACAGCATTGTGGTAAGATCTAAAGCATGAATCAATGAGCTTGCCAGCTTTATTGTAGTCATCATCCTTGTGGTAGTAAGTCATCCCTTTCCAATAGGATTTGCACTTTATACCAAAGTGATTATTGGCTTGAGTAGCAAGATCACTGGTACCGTATCGAGATTCAACCAATGCTTGTGCAAGGATGATGCTTGCAGGGATGCCACTTCTGTGCATCTCTATCACCGCTAAATCACGATACTGCTCTATGTATTGCAGAGAAAGCTCAGTCGAATTATCTTCAGCGTGAGATGAAAAAAGAAAAAAACACAAAATTGCTCCAAAAGTCCAGTATACTTGTCTCATAGTCTTAAACAACTTACAGTTGCTAAAATTATGCCATTAGCTCTATGAATTCAAATACAAAAGCATTAAAACATCTTAAAAAAGATATAAAGTTGAAAAGGCTGATAGAAGCCACTTCTGCATACAAGTCCATTAAGTCCAATTCATGCTATGAAGCACTGGTAAAATCGATCGTATCCCAACAGCTATCAGTCAAGGCGGCAGCAAGTATCTATGGGCGCTTGACAACTCTGACTAAGAAGCCCATAACGAAACCAGCGATCTTGCGCTTGTCACATGATGCCTTGAGATCTGTTGGCCTATCCAATTCCAAAGCCAATTATGTGAAAAACGTAGCTCAATTTTTTACAGACAAAAACATAACGGATAAGCAATTGATGGCACTTACAGATGAAGGGATCATTTCATTGTTGACACAGATCAAAGGTGTTGGCGTTTGGACAGTGCAGATGATGTTGATGTTTCAGCTAGACCGCCCAGATGTATTTCCTGTTGGAGATTTAGAAATCAGAAAACAAGTCATTCGATTATACGACATCAAAGCAGAAGGCAAAAAACTCTATCCAGCCATCGAAGCAGCTGTCGAATCTTGGAGACCGTATCGAACAATTGCATGTAAATACCTATGGGCGTATTCTAATCAACCAACATGATATATCCATGAGTGATGATTCCTGATCTTAGCTGAAATTGAATGCTGCTAAATTTAAATAGCTGCTATTTGGTCATACGCTGCTTTTAAACTAGCCTCTCCATCTGGTAAGGTTAGTCTTCCAGCTCCTACAATTTCTATATCAGTGACTCCGATAAATGAAAAGATGGTATGCATGTATTTGGAAGCCGTATCGTAATCTGAGCCAACTGGTACGCCACCTGTCGTGACAACAACGTAAGCTTTTTTACCTGGTGGAACGATACCTTTATAGCCATTTTCATCTTGTGAGAATGTGACACCCGCTCTGACACTAAGATCTACCCATGCTTTTACTGTTGCAGGAACATGAAAATTCCACATTGGAACACCGATGATAATGGTATCAGCGTCTATCAGCTCTTTAGTAGTTTGATCCGAATGTGCAACGGCTTTCTTTATTTCTTCTGAATGCTCAGCCGCTGGAGTCCAAAACCCTGCCAACACTTGGGCGTCAACAAAAGGGACTCCAGTAGAAAGATCTCTATAAGTAACTGTAGAATCTGGTTGTTTTGATTTTAATTGTTCAACGATTTTAGCCGTTAATTTTTTGCTCACAGAGTCTTCACCTCTTGGGCTGCTATCAATGTGTAATATGTGGTTTGACATGTATATTGTTTAGGAAGCCAAGATACCTCAAACTCTTCAAACAAATCAGATATCAAATATTCTTGTTGTCATAAAATATACGTGTCGTCGTCTAGACTATACAAATCATGTCGTGATTCCAATTGAATACATTGGGCTATTTCCTTTCAGAGAATGATAAATCTGATAGCAAAACCATTTATGACTAAGGAAGTTGCTTCTGAATGGAGAAAAGCTCGACACTTAAGAGAAGGTTTTAATAAAGGCACATAGTGTAGATGTTACATTTACTTCCAAAAGTGTTGCTTTCTTTTTTTTATTGTGTAAATTAACTGTTGAAACAAAACCAAAAACTAGCCCTTCATGGGCTTTTTAAATTAATTGACACATGGAAAACGCTATCAACAAAAAGGCACTCTTTTATGGGAGTTGCTTTGCACTCATCACTACAGCATTGTCTTTTAGCCTAAGAGCTGGAATATTGCCTCAACTTGAAGAGCAATTAGGTTTATCGGCAACACAGCTTGGACATATTAATTCCATGTGGTTCTTTGGCTTCCCAATCTCTATGGTCATAGGCGGGTTAATCTATCATTCAGTAGGAGGAAAAAGGATCATGCAATTTGCTTTTTTCGCTCATGCGATCGGGATTATTATGACTATCTATGCTGACAGTTATATGGGCCTTATGATCTCAACCTTTTTGATCGGTCTTGGTAACGGTTGTACTGAAGCCGCTTGTAATCCAATGATTGCAGATGCGTATGAAGGCAATATGATGAGCAAAATGATGAATCGATTCCATATGTGGTTTCCAGGAGGAATCGTGATCGGTGCATTGGTTTCTTATTTTATGACAGGTGCTGGTATGAGCTGGCAATCACAGATTTGGTTGATCATGATTCCAACTATCATTTACGCCTATCTTTTTTGGGGTAAGGAGTGGCCAGTGGCGAAGGTTGCAGAAGGTGGGACCTTGTCTGGAAACCTCGCAGCTATGATTTCGCCGCTGTTTATTTTTATGATGGTGTGTATGTGGTTTACAGCTCAGACAGAATTTGGGCCGACCCAATGGGTAGAGTTAATCTTAAAAAGTAGCGGTGCTCAACCAATGTTGGTATTAGCCCTCATTACTGGTACTATGGCTGTAGCCAGATATTTTGGAGGAGAAGTGGTGCATCGATTCAACACGACAGGTGTGTTGTTAGGTTCAGCTATACTTGCTTCATTAGGATTGTTTTTATTTACCCAGATTACAGGACCTGCCGTTTATGGTATTGCGATTATTTTTGCTTTGGGTGTCGCCTATTTCTGGCCAAATATGATTGGATTTGTCGCAGATTATATTCCAAAAAGTGGTGCATTGGGAATGTCCATTGTTGGTGCAGTTGGCATGTTATCATCCTATTTTATGCAACCCATCATCGGTGGCTGGATTGATAGCAACAGAGTAAAAGGTACAGCGCAAAATCTTACAGGCATGGATCTCGAATTATTCACAGGACAGCAGACACTGTCAACAATCATGTTCTTTCCAATTTTACTGATCGTGCTTTTTGCAATTTTGTATGTCTGGATGAGAGGCAGAACGCCAGCCTCACATGCTTAAAATTAAAAACTGAAAACATTCTATTCGCGATTAAGTAGTCCCTTTTCACCGCAAGAGGGCTACTTTTTTTGTGTAATTAAAATCAGTTTTTCAACTTGCTTTTTTAAGCTTAATACGGTTTTAAGAAAGCATAAAAGTTGAGTTTGAATTCAGCTCCTAATTTTAAAGCAATTTGCTTCGTGATTTCAAAGATAACTATCCAATTCACACTCAGCGAATTCTTATCTTAGCACATCATGAATAGAATCATCTGCGATTACAAAGGAGAAGAGGGACCACTATTAATCGTCTTTGGTGCCATGCATGGGAATGAACCTGCTGGTGTAGAGGCATTAAAAATGGTTCAGAAAATGCTTGATGTCGAACCGATAACCAATCTGGAATTTCATTTCAAAGGAAGACTTGTAGGCCTTATTGGCAATCTAAAAGCATACGAACAAAAGCAACGGTACATTGATAGAGACCTCAATCGTTGCTGGATACCTGAGTTAATCGAATCAACAGACAACAGCTTTTACGAGCAACACGAACTAAGAGAAAACCTGGCATGTGTACACAATCTGATAGAAGAGTATCAACCAACAGAAGTCATCATGCTTGACTTACATACCACTTCTTCTTACGGAGGCATTTTTACTATTGTCACTAATGATCAAAAAAGTATCAACATTGCTAAAGCATTTCATGCGCCAGTCATCACAGGATTCATGGAGATATTGAAAGGCACAACCTTACACTATTTTTCAGATGTGACAATGAAGGTTCCTACAACAGCACTGACATTTGAATCTGGTCAGCATGATGAAACCTTATCCATCAACAGAGCCATTGCTGGTATTGTCAATTGCTTGAAAGTCGTAGGCATGGTCGAAGAAAAACATGTGGAAAATATTCACGATAAAATTCTCATTGATTACGCCAAAGATCTGCCGAAAGTTGTACACCTCATCGAATGTCACAGCATCGAACCTGCCGATCAGTTTGTTATGAAAGAGGGATATGTCAATTTTCAAAAAGTGCAAGAAGGAGAACATTTAGCCGATGACAAAAATGGTCCAATTCATACAAAAGAAGATGCCTTAATCTTGATGCCCTTGTATCAGAAACAAGGGGAAGATGGTTTTTTTCTAGTGCGCGAAACGCGTTAATTATTGCTTTTCAGAAAACGCTTATGAAAAAGTGTTAATTTTTGTCCTATTTAAAGTAGGTGACAATTCGTTTAATAATACGCATGGGCTCATACGATTGAGACGTAAAATGTGTATTTTGATTACATAGACAATGAGAGAACCAACGACATAACATACTTTAAGTGGAAAAGACAACTGAGTTTATATTTTATTGGCTTCGAATATGCAGCATCATTTGTTTTTTCTTTTTCTCTACAAATGGCTTTGGACAAATTGACATAGCTGTACAATCTGAATCATTTAGCAATTACTGTGAAGAATTTACTTACCTCATAGAGCTTGAGAAAACATCGAGTGTAGACCAAGGAGACATTATTTTGGAAATACAGTTTTCTGAATCCGTATCCTACATATCAAATACTTTGGGATTAGAACCAATAGAAATCAATCCTAGGCTAATGACATTTACTGTAAATGATATATCAGACTGTGTCATTATCAACGGTGCAATCAATATCCTACCAGAGTGCTATGATATTTTCACCACGATTGAAACAACATTCTCTCTTAAGTCTGCAAGTGATTGCATTAGTGAAACTTCAGTAGACATTGTCATAAAAAATCCATTTATGGATATAGCGTTTTCAGATTACGTCTATGATCCAGAAAATGAAACATTGACAAAGAATCTAACTTTATTTAATGCAGGATCAATTGTTATTCAGTCGTTTTATCTATTGCCTACCATTAATCAAGATTTTGCAAGGTTGACATCTACTTCTCTAGGGTCTATTCGAAATGACACACTCTTCGTAGATGAAGCAGATTTAAATAACGCTGTTATACCTAGTGGTAATGAAATAATCATAGAATTAATCTACTCGATTAACAGATGCGACATTCGTTCTATAAACTATGAATTAGGCTATCGCTGTGCATCTGCAAATTGTCAAACAACTCAATTATTTGTAGATGAGAATGACATTTATCAAAATGATGTGCAAGCGTTTTTGCAAAGCGAATTAATCAACTTTTCTAAACAATTGAATTATGGCATTTGTGAGGCGCCTAGAAATACAATAACATTTAGAAATTCCATTTTGATGCAAGAAACGAGCATAGGTGATATTTATAGTATTGGCTATCTCATAGAAATCGAAGATCGTTTTTCCAGAAGATTTAATGAATGCATAACGCTCACAGCTTCTATTGGTGGTCAATCACTTCTTGTCACACAAGTTACAGACGGTCAACTGGCATTATCTTTTGACAACATCCTTCCGTAGTAGCGGATACCATCAATGTCTTTAGCACGTGTATTGGATGCCAAATTACAGAAAGAGTGATTGTCCTCAATGATCCTCCCGAGATAAGCATTGCATTAGATTCTCCCTCAGACTGTTCTGTATCTGCACAAGTGACATTCAATGGCTCCGCCTCAATTCCAGAACAATTTGATGTAGAATGGAGCACTGGTGAACGTTCTCCACGAATTGAAAATGTACAAAATGGCGAACTGGTCGTCATGCTTGTTGATGAGCATTCATGTCTTTACAGTGATACCACACTTATCGAAAACATGAGCACCCTTAGTTATCAACTTGACACAATGTCTGGTTCGTGTTCAGGGGATATTCCTAGTTCAGCAAACATTTTTGTTATCAATGACCCATCTGCAACTGTATTGTGGAATGATGGATCAACTGAGCTTTCAAGACCAGAGTTAGAGCCTGGTCATTATCAATTTACATTGACCAATGATCTTGGCTGCAGCCAAATAGATAGTTTGACTGTGAGTCCAATTGGCAATCTCGATTTTGATGTTTCTGTCACAAATGCGAATTGCAACACTCAAACGTCAGGAAGCTTAGAGATATTCACCGATGATCCAGATTTGTTATTTTCAATCGACGGAGTATCCTTTACAGACCAGCGAACTTTTGAATCGCTAGACACAGGACCTCTCACTGTTTATGTTCAGAATCAACAAGCTTGTCTAGACAGTATGGCCATCAATATTCAACATGACGATACATTTGATTCTGGTCTTAGCACTACCATCACTGGACAACTAAATCAAGCACTTGTCATCAATCCTGAACCCATACAGGAAGACATCAGATGGACCTGGAGTTCTGAGGACTTTGAATTGAGTTGCAATGATTGCCCATCACCGAGTCTGCTCGTTGATAAAGAAGGCACTGTGTTGGTTGACTTGACCAATGGCATTTGTTCAACTCAGGAGATTATACGCATTCGTATTTCTTTAGGCGATGAGATCTACATTCCGAATGTATTTCATCCAAATTCAACATCTGGTAATGATAAGTTTCTGGTGTATCCAAATGCTTCTTTTGATGAATTGGATATTTCCATTTACGACAGATGGGGAAATGCCGTATACAATCTGAACAATATTCCTGTGGAAGACGTATCTGAATTAGGTTGGGATGGCACCTTTAATGGAAATGAATCTATGACAGGAGTCTATGTATTTAAAGCAAAAGTTAGAAGATTTGTCGACAACACTGAAATAGAAATATTGGGGGATTTCATGTTGTTGCGGTAATCTTTTGATGTGTCACCTGTGTAAACTTCCATTGACTGACAATCGATATTTCAAAGAAAATGTAGAGAAGAAATAAAAAGAATTACCTAATATAAGTTTATCCATAATTCTTCGTTTACATAATTATCTTTGAGGTGCTATGAATCGAGAGCTAGTCTTGTTGGAAAAATTGGAAAAGGAACTTAATCTGAAGGAATTACAGATTAAGAGTCTGCTGACAATTACACAAGCCATCAATGAGAATGTCAAAGCCGAAGGATTGTATAACATGTACAAGTCATTTCTCAGTTGGGAAATGGGCATCAACAAAATGGGATTATTCATTCCAGAAGAGGGCGCTTGGGAATGTGCTGCTGAAATCAATCTAGATCCAGAGCATGCTGCTGAAATCATACCGCTGCTTGCGGATTACAAACGATTGCATACCGTTAAAGATGATGAAAGTCTAGCGCTCAAGGAATTTGACATCATCATTCCAGTATTTCACAAAAAAGAGCCTATTGCATTTTCTGTTATTGGAGGCATAAAAGACAGAGAAGATTTGTACAATAAGATTCAGTTCATTACAACAATCACAAACATCATCGCTGTTGCAATTGAAAACAAACGCCTGTTCAATCAACAGATAGAGCAAGAAGCTTTGCGCAAAGAAATGGAAGTAGCAAGTAATGTCCAAAAGATGTTGATTCCAGATACGCTTCCAGTAACTGAAGAATATGAATTAAGTAGTATTTATCGGCCACACTCCAATGTAGGTGGAGATTATTTTGACTATATCAAATTCAGTGAGCGACGGTTTGCTTTCTGCATTGCAGATATCTCTGGCAAGGGTGTCGCTGCTGCATTATTGATGGCAAACTTTCAGGCGATTATCCAAAGTTTGATTTATCAGTATCGCGATTTAGAGACGTTTGTCTTTGCGCTCAATCAGTCTGTCGTACGAATTACGAAAAGTGATAAGTTTATTACATTTTTCATCGCAGAAGTTGATCTTGACGAGAAAACCATAAAATACATTAATGCTGGTCACTATCCTCCTGTTTTGAAAATGGGAAATGAACTCAAAGAACTCGATAAAGGTTGTACTGTTATTGGAGCCTTTGATCAATTACCTGACATTCAAGAAGAAAGCATACCGATTACTGATGAATGCATGATTCTTGCGTTTACAGATGGCCTCGCTGAATTGAGAGATAAAGATGGGGTTTTCTTCGAATCAGACAGGATCAAAGACTTCATTACAAAGAATGCACCTAAGTCTGCAGATGAATTTAATGAATGCCTTTTAACAGAAATTAATAACTTTAAAGGTGAGCAAGAATATTCAGATGATATTGCAGTTATTACATGTAAAATATATAATTGAGTAAATGGCTAATCGTAGAAATAGTAATACATCCATTGCACCGGCTATAATCTTTTTTCTGTTGGCCATCTTTGCTAAACAGGGATTGTTCTTCATATTTGCCCTCTTCTTTTTTGCACGATATATTATGACCAATCAGTCAAATAGCCAAAGAAGAAATAATCAAAGAGGTAGACAGCAACAGCGAAACCCGAATCGACGCCAAGAATACCAGCAACGTCAAAGACGACCGGAGCCAATCCCGCAACGGCAATACAGAGCAAAATCAAATCCATTTAAAAAGACTGGCATACAGAAATATAAAGATTTTGACATGGATGGGGCAATTGCAGATTTTGAACAAGGTCTAACCATAGACCCAAAAGATGTTGCTTTACATTTCAATATTGCAGCGGCATATTCTTTGACAGAGCAAAAAGACAAAGCTTTTCATCATTTGACGGAAGCTGTAAAGCTAGGCTTCAAAGATTTTGAGCGAATCAATACACATGATGATCTTGCCTTTTTACGCATCCAGCCAGAATTTGAAGAATTTAAAGAAAATGGTTATCAGATAACTCAACAAAAGCGGACCACACCAGTTAAAGAGGAAGAGATTACAGATGATGTCCTTCTATCTCAATTAAACAAATTAGCGGAGATGAGAAAAAAGGGTCTGTTATCCAATGATGAATTTCAAATGGAAAAAGAGAAGCTACTAAGACAATGATTGCATCAAAAATCATTTCACAGATCATATCACCTTTGAGAACTTCTGATACAGGAGAAGAAGCATTGACAATTATGAATGTGTATCAAGTCAAACATTTGCCAATAGTCAACAATGAGTCTTTTCTAGGCATCATTTCAGAAGACGATATTTTGGATAACGATATGAATGAGCCGATTGGATCATACAGACTGTCGTTGATCAATCCATTTGTGTATGAGTCGGACCATGTCTTTGATGTCATGAAAAAAATTGCTCAAAGTAATCTGACGACTATCCCTGTCATAGATGAAAATGAGAACTATACTGGATTGATCACCTTAGAAGATGTGGTTAAGTTTTATGCCAACAGTTTTTCGTTTAATGAAAGCGGTGGTATCATCGTGATCAAAGTCCACCGGAACAATTATTCCATGGCAGAAATCGCTCGAATTGTTGAATCCAGCAATGCATTAGTCATCAATAGTTTTATTACCAATAGCTTTGACTCCAATGAGCTCCTCGTGTCACTCAAGTTAAATACAAATGACTTGGTAGCCGTGAAAGGATCATTTCAGCGGTTCGATTATACGATCCATTCTTCTTACACCGAGACAGAAGAATTCGACAATCTGAAGGAACGTTACGACTCGTTAATGAAATATCTTAGTATTTAAGTTAGTCAAACATTAGTTGAATTGTTGTGGCTCAAATCTTTATTTGCTCTTCTCAGGACTGAGGCAAAGGTCTCTGTGGCGTCTCTGCACCTCTTGCCGTATTTATTAGCAATTCCACCAAATAGTCGGGAATACAATGTTTACCACATGAATACTTATTCTTTATTATTCGTATTTTTAAACAATGAAAATCTTACTTATTTGTTTCATTTCACTTTCTCTTAATGGGTTCATACTTTGTCAATCCACACTCTCCTTTACTGATGTCAGCCACCTCATTGGCGGCAATCAAGGAATACTGACAGAATCCTGTGCATGGGGAGATTATGACAATGACAGTGATTTGGATTTATACTTAACCGCCAATGGCCCAAATAGATTATTGAGAAATAATGGTAATGGGACATTTACTGATGTCACAGCCGCAGCAGGCGTTGGAAACGCTGGATTTGGTGTGGGTGTCGGTTTTGCTGATTTGGACAATGATGGTTACCTAGACCTGTATGTGGTAAATTTTGGCAGTGGACCAGATGTGCTTTATCACAATCAAGGCCCAGATCAAAATGGTGTGTTTCAATATAGAGACATTACCCTAGCTGCAGGGACTCTTGAAGAATCGAGCAGCAGAGGTATGGCATTCATTGATTTTGATAGAGATGGATATATAGATATTTATGTCAATGCCATAGGAGCAGATATTTTATATAAAAACTTGGGTTGTATGGTATTCGAAAATGTAGCGAGTGATATGGGAATCGTCAATGCTAATGGCCAAGGAGTTGGTGTAGTCGCTACTGATATAAATAACGACGGATGGGTTGATCTGTATAATGGAAATCGAAGTGGTCAATTGAGCAATCTCTTTATCAATAATCTAGGTAATTCATTCACAGATGTTGCTGGTCAATTAGGGTTGACTGATACAGGCCTGGGTATGGGTGTACTTGCATTTGATTATGATAATGATGCCGATATAGATTTGTATTGGACCACATGGCCAGGTAACGGAGAGCCTACAAAAAATCAGTTGTATACAAACATGTTGATGGAACAAGGCACATTGGCATTTACGAAATCAAACGATATTTCAGGAACAGCAGATCCATTGGGTTGGGGCATAAGCTGCAATACTGGCGATTTAAATAATGATATGTATGAAGACTTTGTCATTACCAATGGATTTAGTGATGCATCAACAGCGAATGTCATTTTTATGAATGAACATAATGGCACCTTTGTTGATTCGACGAATATGATTGGTGGAGGCTTGTTTGATGGTAGAGGTGTCTCCTTAGCAGATTATGACGCTGATGGAGATCTCGATTTACTCTTTACAGGGGATTTGGATGTTGGGAATCGGTTGTACCGAAATGATTCTGCACCTTCTAATTCCATCACATTTAGATTAACAGGTAAAGAAAGCAACAGAAGTGCAATTGGGTCGAGAATAACTGTTCAAGCTGGACCTACGACAATGATCAAGGAATTGAGTGGTGGTGCCGGCAGAGGATCTTTCAACAGTTTAGATCTAGAGTTTGGTTTAGCTAACCATACGCAAGCAGACAGAGTCATGATTAATTGGACTAATGGCTCCACAACTGAATTATTTAATGTGCCAACAGGCATACATGACATAAGTGAATCAGATTGCGCAATTGCTACCAATAGGATAAATGACAAAGATATAAGTGGTGATCATTCCTCATTGGATCATATTGTTTCTTCAGGCTGTACGCAAGTCAATACAGCGACTTCTTTTACTGCACCCGACCATATTTTATTAACCAAAGAATTTTCTGTACCCTTAGGGTCTGTCTTCGAAGCAAACATTGGAGCTTGTCAGTAAAATGAATCCTCAAATCTCTTTGCCAATAGACTAATTGGTAAGCTTTCGGGTTGTTTGTAATGTAGTCAGTATATAATTCCAACAACCTTCCAGTCATGAGTGTAGCACTATTTGAAATTAACTGACTCTCGAATGAATGTCTATCAATGAACTATGATTTATTCTTATCGGAACAATCCGAAACACAAGTAGCAATAATCGAATACCTAAATGACTTTCTGCTTTCCTATCCTGAGGTTCAACGAAAAATAAGATTTAAAATTCCTTTCTATTTTAGAAAATCATGGATCACTTATATCAACCCAGTAAAACCGAAAGCCATAGAATTAGCATTTCTTAGAGCAAATGAAATTCCTGAAATTCAACCTTATCTGGATTTTAAAAAACGTAAACAAGTTGCAGGGTTAACAATTGCTTCTGTTGACGATATAGACGAAGAGATTATACATCTTTTATTTTCCTGTGCCTATGAGCATGATGATCTAGTGCCTTATCGATCTAAGAGGAAATAATAAATAGTTAGTAGTCTAAAAAATCATCCACTTGCTTTTCACGCTCAATTTGATCATCCTTTAAAATGGTAAATGGCCAATCCAGATCATATAATTCATTTTTGAAAATATCAAACAATTCGCTGCGGTTATCTTTGTTTTCTCTTAACGGATCGTAGGACCATGGGACATTTGATGTGGTAAGAAAAACATGGTCTATTTTGATAGAATTTAGGGTGTCTGATATCCACGGATCACAATGCCCAAATGTATACTCAGACCAAATTTTGATGTTCAACAAATAGGTGTCAAGTACTAGTTTGTTTTCCTCTTGGGTGTTGTCTAAAACTATCTCGTGATGTTTCTTTGCGATGTGTAATAGATCCTCTTTTGTATACACATGTCCGTTCAATTCTAAATATTCACGAGCATACTCTTTTACCAATGTGTACTTCCACTTATCGGCGATATAAGACGCAATCGTGGTTTTACCTGTCGACTCTGGACCTGTGATTAACAACTTAAATGGTTTGTGCATCATAAGATTTTTTCAAACTTATGTAGTTTATAATTCACAAATAGATAGGAGAAAATAAATGAGTCATGATTTAAGCTATTGTTTTTTCTGCTTCTTGTAACAGCAATACAAGCTGATCCAATTCATTTTCATTTGTTGCATAATTCGTGATGCAGGCCCGGAGGCTGAGTTTTTCGTTTATAGGATACGTAGAAATCCAAGCCTTTTTGCTTTGAACGACATGTGTGCATATTTTTTTAATGTCATCATCAGTATAGTTTTCTTTAGAAAAACAAACAATTGGCAGTGGTGTATGATTCAATATTTTCCAATCGTGGTTTTTCAGCTTTTCCTTTAAAGCTTTTCCCATATCCATATGGTGATTCAATGTTTTTTCGAAACCGGCCCAACCATAAAACAATAAGCTCATATAAAATCGCAGGCCTAAACTTCTTCTTGACCATTGTATGGAGTGCACATATGGGTCTACTGCATTATTTTGGCTGCCTTCAGTTGGCATGTATTCTGCGGTAATCCTAAATGTAGATTCTAGAATTGATGGATGGCTAGTGATAAAACATCCGGTACCCATTGGGGCTGCCAACCATTTGTGTATGTCCACCGTTATGCTGTCTGCATGTTCAATACCAGATAAGACAGATTTATGTTTCGGTGATAAACAAAGAGCTCCAGCAAATGCGGCATCAACATGAAACCACAAGGAATGTTTTTTTGCCAACGCTTGAATTTCAGTTATATGATCAATACTGCCTGGACCAGTTGTACCAGCTGTGGCGACAATCATAAACGGTAACAATCCTGCTGTGAGATCATCCTGAATACATCGGCTAAGGTGATCGACATCCATTTCCAAATTATCATTTGTTGGTACTTGCCTCACCGATTCCAATCCTATCCCACACATTCTTGCCGCCTTTGCAATCGAGTGATGAGTTTGTCCCGAACAATATAATACAGGTCTTGCTGACAAACTTTGCACCCCTTTTGTCAAATAAGAAGGGAAATGTTTGTTAAGAGCACAAAGGACAGCCGTTTGATTTGCTTCTGCGCCACCAGAACAAAATGTACCATCAACATGCTCTAGGCCAAAACGCTTGCCCAATTCTTGTATGCTGTATTCTTCAACGGCATAACAGAATGGGTTGTGGCTCCACGCGGCCATTTGTGGATTCGTAGTTGCAGTAAATAAATCAGATATGATTCCTGAAAAGGCAGGCCTGGGGTTAAATAATCCAAAGTATGATGGATGTGCGATTTGTACAGCAAAAGATTCCAATCCTTTAAATACATATTTGATTTTCTCTTTATACGAATTCTTGGATGGAGATATCCCATTTTCCACATAACGGCGCACAAAATTCAGATCAAGATCAGGAGTCACGTGTCTATTCTTCGTATTGGTGTAATAATCGTGCACCAGCTCAATTGCTTCATTTAAAATGTCATGTCGTTCGTCCTCTACAAGATCAAATAAGGCCATTATCTTAGTTTGTTGTTTTCCTCGCGATTTATCATCATTCGCTTAACTCGTCTTTCTGTGAATGCCTGAGATTTTAAGTTTGATACAGCATACCAATCAACGAATGCTTGATCTTTTTCCAACCGTAAAATCACATACCCATGGTTTCGTCCATCAACATATTTAAGATGTGGATTACTTACTTTCAAAATGCGCTCTGCGACGATAACATCTTCTGAAGGAGACCTTTCATTTAAATTAGAAGAACTGATGCTGGGTGTTCCAATTTCAACAGCAACTGATTCGTCTGTATATGGATAGGAATCAGCATGATATGGCACTTCAACGCCCCAAGACATATGCGTATCTCCAGAGACTATGACAACATCTTGAATATCATTTGTCGCTATATAGTTAATGATTTCATTTCGCTCTTCAGCATAACCATCCCAAGCATCCATGTTGTGTGTTTGTTGATAAATACGGGACAAATCCATAGGTGAGAAGATCACTTGATTACCAAGTATTTTCCATTTAGCCTTGGATGCTGATAGTTGATTTTTCATCCATTGAAGTTGTTCTTTTCCCAACATTGATTGGTTAGCTGTAGACTCCCCATTTTCTACTGGTTCTGTTCGCCCTTCTAGCCTACCATCAAGCATAACCAAACTTGCAAAGTCGCCAAATGAAAAACTTCTGTATAACGGATCTTCCAGATTCATGTCTATAGGCATCCATTCAGCATATGCTTGTTTGGCTGCTGCAGCTCGAACATCATAAGCACCTTCATCATCTTGATGATTTTGAGCCCCACTTTTATAGGCGTTATTTGAGATTTCGTGGTCGTCCCAAATATTGATAAACGGATGATTTTGATGTACCCGTTGCAAGGACTTATCTTTTCTATATTGTGCATATCGAAGTCTGTAATCTTCTAACGTTATAATCTCTTTGGCAGGAATGTGCTTTCGTTGCAATGTTGTATCTCCATACGTGCCAGGACCATATTCATAAATATAGTCGCCTAAATGAAGAATCACATCAACATCTTTTTTAGCAAGTGATTCATAAGCATTAAAGTAGCCAGCTTCAAAATTTGAGCAACTGACAACGCCAATATTGAGTTGATCTGTAGCACCTATAGTTTTCGTTTTTCCAATTGGAGAACGATGTTTTTTATATTCAAATTGATAATAATAGTTCGTATTGGATTTGAGTCCAAATGCTTTAACTTTAAAATATGGCGCGCCTTCTGTTATTCTAACCATCTTACCACTCGAAACAACATTTTTCATGTTTTCGGTGCTACTTATTGTCCACTCGACTTCTGGATTTGAGCCTAAATCGGCCTCAATAGCAGTCCATAAAATGACACTAGATTCACTTGGGTCACCAGAGGCAACACCATATGGAAAATACGCTGAATCGCCAGAAACGTTTGGATTCAAGGTTTTGCTGCATGAAAAAGCAAAAATTGTTGAAAAAAAATAAAATAAATAGATTTTCTTGTACATAGTTATTTTGTATTAATAAGCACCTGAATATCAAGCAAATATCCACTATTTTCTGTGAAAAATATACATAATTCTATCGTCTTCTAGACTTAACTTTTGATAAAGTTTTATAAAAAAACCTCTTGACTATTGGAAAGATGGAAAATCTTGCATAAAATTGTCCTATCGTTATAAAGAATCAACGAGACAAACAAAATTTTCTAGACATCGACTAAAGACGTAAAGTTGTTCTTTTAAATTGGGGGATTATGTACCTGCCAGGGTACAGATCCCCTTTTTTGTTTTATATTTCTAAAATGAAACTCGATCATACGCTCAAAGAACGATTCCTTCGTTATGTTCAGATTGATACCGAAGCTGACCCTTTTTCGACAACAAGCCCATCATCAGAAAAACAAAAAGATTTATCTAAGCTCTTAGTAGCTGAACTAGAAGCAATTGGTGTAACTGATATATACAGCGATTCTCATGGCTATGTGTACGCCAAAATAAAAGGGAATACGAGTCATGAGATTCCTGCTATTTGCTTTTGTGCACATATTGACACGGCACCAGATGTCACAGGTAAAGATGTTAAGCCAATTGTGCATGAAAATTACCAAGGTACCGATATCGTACTTCCTGATGATCCCAGTCAAGTTGTAAGTCCTAAAAAATATGCTGAATTAAGCAATAAAATTGGCCATGATATAATCACAGCAAGCGGCAAAACCTTATTGGGTTCTGATGATAAATCTGGTGTTGCCGTGATTATGGATGTCGCTTATCAACTTATTAACTCTTGTTCTGACAAAGAAAGAGGCCCTGTAACGCTTTTATTTACGACTGACGAAGAGATAGGCAGAGGAGTGGAGCACGTTGATCTAAAAAGAATTAACGCCGCTTACGGCTTCACATTAGACGGTGGCGATATTGGGGAATATTCTGATGAAAATTTTTCTGCTGATGGATTAAAAATCATTATTGATGGTCTGAGTGCACATCCGGGATACGCCAAAGGAAAAATGGAACATTCTATGAAAATAGCAGCTAAGATTCTAGCGGCTCTTCCTGAAGACACACTATGTCCAGAGGCTACTGATGCAAAACAAGGATTTGTACACCCGTCGGATATCGAAGGTGGCTTAGAACAAACAACGATTGAATTTATCATCCGTGATTTTGAAACAGCCAAACTCGATGATCATGTTGCATTAATCGAAAACACAGTCCAAGAGGTTTTAAAACAATATCCGAGATCTTCATATACACTTGAACGGCAAACTCAATATCGCAATATGAATGATGTGGTAAGTCAACATTCCTACATTAAAGATATTGTCATAGATGCCATGAACATTGCTCAAATAGAACCTAACATCGTACCTATTAGAGGTGGCACTGATGGAGCGGGAATGAGTATGCTTGGACTTCCTTGTCCCAATTTGTTTACGGGAGAACATGGCGTACATTCTCGCACAGAATGGACAAGTGTCCAAGACATGGAAAAGGCTGTGGAGACAGTACTGAACATCATCTTTCTTCATGCTGAAAAACATCTAGCATGATTTGTGTTGCTGACATTTCAATTAAATTTCAATTTCATCAATTTTATAAGCTTTAAGAATTGAGTATTTCTGATGATATACAAGCCTTTCTTGACGATGGGCACAGCAAAGAATTACGTGATCAGCTTGTGGCATATGTCGGCAGTTCAAAGTCGAAAATGAAACAATTGATGACTTATTTTTTTCATGACGAATGGCGTTATAATCAACGGGCTTCTTGGGCTGTTGCACGTATCGCATCAATCAATCCTACCTTAGTAGATCCCTACCTTGCTCAAATGGTAAACGAATTAGATTCACCAAAGCACGATGCCGTAAAACGAAATACTTTACGCATTTTTGAAGACATTGATATCCCTAAACACATTGAAGGAGAATTGTTAGATAAGTGCATGGACTATCTTGTAGACACAAAACAAGCCATTGCCATCCGATGTTTTTCTATAACAGTCATTGATAAAATTGTCCAAGGTTTTCCAGAGTTAGCTCCAGAGATTATTGAAATACTCAATGATCAATTGGACTATCCGCAGAGTGCAGGTTTTAAGGTGCGAGCCAAACGAACATTACAATCATTACATAAGCTAGCTTCACAATAACATGATGTATGATTTTGCAATCATAGGATTAGGAGCGGCAGGTGCCCAATTGGCCCTTGCAATGTGTGAGGACCCATATTTTAACAATAAGCAGATTCTAATTCTTGAAAAAGAAGAGACGGTTACAAACGATAAGCGTTGGTCGTATTGGCAAAAGGGAGATAGTAAATTCGATCCTTTAGTTACACAACAATGGCACCAAGGAGCGTTTATTGGCCCTACTGGCAGTCATCAAGAATTAAAGCTTGCGCCTTACAGTTATAAATCGATAAACAGCAAAGACTTTTTCGAGTATGCCTATGAGAAATTAAATAAACAGCCATCTGTGACAATTATTTACGATAGCGTGGAACAAGTGATAAAGGATACTCACACGCATTTGCTTAAAGGAATACATAATGAATATAAAAGTCGCGTTTGTTTTGACAGTCGAATAGATAATCCAATTCCAACACAAATGGAAAAGTCTGTAATGCTTTGGCAGCATTTTAAAGGGTGGCACATCAAGTGCACAAAAGAAGTTTTCCATCCTGACCGATTTATCATGATGGATTTTAGTTATCGACATACTGATACAAGTTTCATCTATGTGCTACCATATTCCAAAAATGAAGCTTTGATTGAGTGCACTGCTTTCACATCTGAAGTGTATAAAGATGACAAACAGTATGAGTCCTTGATAAAAAAGTACCTCGCAGATCTTGCTGTTTCTGACTACGAAATTGTAGCCGTTGAAAAAGGTAAGATACCGATGAGCGATTACCCTTTCCATAAACACACTGCAGGTAATTATGTCAAAATAGGCACTGCAGGTTCTTGGGTGCGCCCTTCTACTGGCTATTCCTTTTATTATATCTCAAAATATGTCCATCGACTAATCGAGGCAATTAAAACAGATTCCTTGTCGCAATTACATTTGCTGAGTAAAAAAACACGTTGGCTGGATTCTATATTCTTGGAAGTGTTAGACAAAGAGAACGCAAAAGGTCCTCTGATTTTTGAAGACATGTATACCAAAAACGCCATTCAACAAATCTTTGCTTTTCTTGATGGCGAGACTTCAATTTGGGAAGATATGAATATCATCATGTCTTTCAAGAAGATGCCATTCTTGAAGGGTTTGATGAGGTATGTGCTTAGGTAATGTTTTGATATAAAAAAGGGCTTCCAAAAATTGAAAGCCCTTTTTAACGCAGAGTTAAGGTATATGAGAAGCCTAGTTTCTTAAAATATTAGTATCATCACCTTGCAACATAGAACCTCCACAACCGTCAATAAAAGCGTGGAATGTGACGCCTTGTGTGATTTCAAAATTCTCTTCCAGTAAAATAGAAATTCTAGAGTCGTAATCTACAGTCGCATTGCTGTTAATTAATTGATCAGACACGATTGTACCATCAGTTTCAAAATCATCTGAAGTTGATTGTACCCCTGTCAAAACATAGTTAGGTGGACAGTCTGTATTTGTAGGAATTATGGTACAAAGTTCTAGATTCCAGGATTCTATTGATCCCCCGTCTTGAAATGCATCATCTTCTACCGTCAGTGTCCATGTTCCTGCCAGAGATTCTCCATCAAAAATAGAAAATGGTTCTTCTGGTGCATAATTTCCACCATTTGGAGGACAAGGTAAAGCTCCACCAGTATCATCAAAACTTCCAATTACATTATCTTCTTCACGACATGGAGTAGTAAACAAGATTGCTGATGTACTTGTCTCTACGTGAGTTAATGTTACTGTTAAATCTGCTATCCATGTATGTTGAATATTCAAATTTGTGATTTTCAAATCAGCTATGTTCCCACTCGCAGCCACCATGATTGAACTTATTTGAGTATTTGGATCTCCATCTGAAATCTCAATCGGTACATCAGTAGCAGTAAAATCTTGGCACATAATATTCACTGTCTGAAAAGTAAATACCATACTTGTTTCTGTACCACATGAATTTTCAGTAATTACTCTCCAATAATATTGTGTAGCACTGTTTAAAACCATTCCATCATAACTTGTATTTGTGATCACTGCAGTCTCAATTATATTGGTAAATGCTATATCTGTAGCTATTTCTATAGTATACGCAGAAGCTCCTTGGACAGCAGACCATGAATATGATGGGGTTATAGGTTGATCAATTGAGTTATCAACAGGAGTCAATAAATTTATTGGGCTACCTAAATCTGTTTCTACTGTAAGTTCTACATTTATATCATCGCTTTCAGTACCATCAGTGGCCAGAATATTTATTGTATAAGTACCTGGAGTAACAGCACCTGTGCCAGTTATTGTCATATTATATGTTCCTGGACTATTCGTTGAGTTAGTATCGAAACTTGCCGTTGCTCCTGCTGGTATTCCTGTAGCAGTAAATGTTGCATTCCCACTAAAACCTCCTAAAAATGCTAACTCGAAATCATAAGAAGCATCATCCGGCTGACATACAGTCTGGTCTGAATCAATAGCGCTTAAATCAATTCCAAAACAATTAAATTCTATTTCGAAATTAACCACTCGAGTTGACCATGCCGCCGTTCTATTATATTGGCCTGTAAACCAAAAAGACCCGTCTGTTGGGTCTACAGAAAGAGTATTGTAATCACCATATCGATTGCTGCTATTTGACATTGTTCCTTCAACAATTGTTGTTTCTGGGAATGTCATTTCACCTAGTGGATCACATTCAAGTCTGCCAGTATATCGTAAACCTGGAAACACAGCTGTAGCGTCAGATACATTGTACGCCAAACCAATTGTACCATCATTGTTTATTCCAATTGATGCCATCCATCTACTCGTATTATCTGGTGAATATGTTCCTTGTTGATGAATTACCCACGGGCTAGTGATTCCACCTACTCTTCGAAGTTCATACCATCTTACACCAGCGTCATCGTTACCAGTAACATCAGTCACATGATTACAAACGAGTACCTCATGGGTCCCAAAATTTCTATAAATAATTTTATTCATGAGTAATTCTCGTAATGGATCAAGTTCTAAATTAGTGCCAGGCTGTGGAATTGCGGCAAAGGCTTGAAACCCATTTAATTCGGTATCGAAGGGGTCTGTGGGTAAGAATGTTGGTCCGAAAACTGATGAATTTGCTGGATTATTAAAATCAACTGTTAATTCAAACATTTCTAATCGATCCTCAGTCACTCCTGCCCAACCATCATCTGCCATCCTCATAAATATACCTGGGGCACCACTTGGTGGCAAAGTCAAGCCATCTAAATTGACAGGTGTTGCCGCTTGGAATCCAATTGTTCCTAACGAAGATATATCGAACTGTTGTGACGTTGCCGTCTGGTCACCAGCAAGCATTTTAATTCGATCCAAAGCGTATATTCTTGGATTGTTTTCATTTGTCGTCACGATATATGAATCGTTCCAAATCGAATATTTTGGATAATCTGGGAAGTCTGGTGTGTTAAATGTGTAAATAAAATAAGATCCCGTTGGATCTGGGCTCGTAGATATGGCAACAACCAATACATTTCCATTTGCAGCAAATTCACTTAGCAACCAACGATCTGCTAATTGATCGTAGATGACAATAGGGTCTCCTAATCCTTCTATAGTCGTAACTCCTTCAAAAATAAAATTGGTTAATACAGCGCCTGCTTTGTCTCGTATTTCAACATTAGACCCACCCAAACCGTTCACCATTTGTACCACATGGTTAGGACCGACATCGAGTGCTGGGTCTCCAGGGTCAAAGTTGCCATCTGGTCCTAAGCCTTCATAGTCTAGTGATATTGTTCTTCGTCTATTTGGTGGAGCGTAATTTTTTTGCCACGCAGGATCTGCTCCAATTGGCAAGGCATTGGGATTTACTTTGTCGTGCAGTGGCCAGTCTCCTTTAGGGTGATAGCCTGTTTTTGGAAATTTTACAACTATACCATCATGAACTGTTTCTATGTCCCTAACTGGTAGTGTTGTTTTTATAAAATTAAGCGGTTTAACTTCGGCATTATAAAGCTTTTGGGGATTTTGAGCATTGAGATACGTTATCCCTAAAGTAAATAGTACAACGAGTAAAACCTGTTGTATGAGAAGTAGTTTTTTCATCGACATTTATATTTGTTTAAATTTTAAATGTGATGAAAATAGCTATTTTTTTCAGTTTAATATGATCAAGTCATTTATATATCTTCATTCAAAGAATAAATTTTTCAATTTCCGTAACATGGCCTAACTCTAATTCTCCAAGACACACATTGCCAATTCTGGCCCGGATCAACCGCAACGTAGGAAATCCCACTACAGCTGTCATTTTGCGAACCTGTCTAAATTTTCCTTCTCTGATTGTCATCGTTATCCAACTTGTCGGACCGTGGCGTTCATCTCTGATTTTCTTACTCCTTTCTTTTACTAAAGGAGCTGCATTTAGAATACTGGCAGTACATGTTTGCGTCCTATAGATTCCATTATCCAAACTTATGTCCACGCCATTTTTTAATGAACTTATGGCCTTATCATTAATGATACCATCCAGCCGTACAAGGTATTCTTTCTCAACCTTTTTGCTTCTCACTAACTCACTTACTTTACCATCTGTTGTTAATAGCAACAGTCCTTCTGAATCTTGATCTAGTCTACCAATTGCCATCGTACCTTCTGGAAAATCATAGAGCTCGCCTAGAAGTTTTTTATTTCGTCTTCTGTTTTGATTATTGACGAATTGGGAAAGATAGCCGTAGGGTTTGTGTATGATGAAGTGGCGGTGTTTTGACATTATATGATAAGCGTTTCATTCATCAGAATTTTTTAATGTGTCACAATATCATGTTTACTTGCCCAACGTGATAGGTTTTCCTTTTTAATGGCAGCAGTAATGAGGTCAGGAAATAAATCTGGCGTACAAGCAAATACTGGAATGCCGATATCATTAAATCGCTGTGCGTTCGTTTTGTCATAAGCAGGACTGCCTTGATCATTAAGGGCCAAAAGGCAGATAATTTGAACTCCCTTTGATACTAGCTCTCCTGCTTTTTTATGCATTTCCTCCACGTTACCGCCCTCATAAAGATCCGTGATAAGTACCAAAATAGTATCTGTAGGTTTGGTAATGACATCATCGCATTTGCGTAGTGCTAGATTAATGTCTGTGCCGCCTCCCAGCTGAACGCCAAATAGCAAATCAACTGGATCCTGTAGTTCTTCTGTCAAGTCCGCTACTTGCGTATCAAAGACGAGCATTTTGGTTTTCACATTGGGAATGGAAGCCATGACAGAACCAAAAATACCTGAGTATACGACGGAGGTTCCCATAGAACCACTTTGATCAATACATAGAACAATGTCTTTCAGAGATTTTCTCGACTTCCGTCCGTAGCCAATGAGGGTTTCTGGTATGATCGTTTTGTATTCTGGTTGGTAATGCTTCAGATTTTTACGTATGGTCGCATTCCAATTGATCTCTTTGTACTTCGGGCGTCGATTAATGCTAGATCTGTCAATGGCGCCATTTATCGCAGAAATTGTTTTTTGTTCTAGTCGTTGTAAAATTTCATCGACCACTTTTTTGACCACCTTCTTGGCAGTTGCTTTTGTCTTACTGGGAATGAGCTTACCTAGTTCCATCAATGTGGCGACAAGATGAATATCTGCATCAGCTTTCTCTAGAATCTCAGGCTCAAACATCATTTTCCTTTTCAGCTCTTCGTGCTTCATCGCATCGTTTTGCATGACGTGGACAACTTGCTGAGGAAAGTACTTGCGTATATCGCCTAACCAACGAGATATTTTTGGACTAGATTTACCTTTACCTCCTTGTTTTTGGTCATTGTAGTTGTCACCAAATTCATCTCCAGGTGCGTATTCGTACAATGCCGTTAAAGAATCGTCCATGCCAGAAAGCATTTCATCTAGGGACACACCGGTTCCATCAGCTTCATTGCCGCCAAGAATGAGTCTCCATTTTTCTAAATCTGTTATTGGTCTATTAAGCATTATTTCCGATTAAGAATTTTTGAATAAATGGGAGGATAGCTACGCCTCTCTCGTGATCAAATTCTTGCACGCTTGTTTGACTTTGTGCGGTTTCTAACAATGCAAGACCTTGTTTTGATTTTTCTCCAATCTGCCTTCTTTCTCCGAAAGGAAACTTAGAGAAAGCTCTTCTGAGTACTGGCAATAATTCAATAAACTGCTCAGATGGTACACTGGATACCCATTCATAAATCAAGTTCCAAATTCTATTGTCATAAATGAGTATTAATCCACTTCCTCTTAAAAACCCTTCGATCCAATTGGCAACATCTATGGCATCATTATTAGGCGATAGATGATAAGATAGTAAGGTTGATAATTCTTTCTCGTCAATTTGTTGTTGATCGAAAAGCAATCGAATCGTACAACCTTTGATGACCATATGTATGCCATCTTTTGCCACGATTTCTTCTAAAGTTTGTATCCATCGAGCAGCCACATCTTTATCTTCAATCAACTTAAGACTTCTGTCTAGGTCAGCTATCAAATTAAACAAGATATTGGAGTTATCTTCATCAAGGCCATAGCAACTGTTCGCGAGAGTTACACTTACTTTATTGAATAACCGCAGAATGATGTGGTCGATTTGTTCAATATCTGTTTTTCGTACATCTCCGTACCTGCTGATATTGATCAATCTCGGTAGACTTCGCATGATGTCTTCCGTATCTCTAGAAATACTCGTCAGCTGACTAATCTTCGCTAGGACTTCATCCATTGATGAAAATAGCTGGGCTGGAATACAGAGGTCTATGAGTTTGACAAAAGCACTGATCTCAGATTTTTGATCCAATGAATGTCTAATCACACCTTGAGTAGCAAACTCTATTGTTGTACCAAAACTAGACTTGTCGATGAGCAACACCACCATTTTAGGATCCCAGGTCAACTCCCAAGCTTCTTTAAAGCTTCCTTTTTTTCTCACTACTTTACTTTCAGCCCATTCTAAACCTAGAATTTTAAGTCTATTAAAAAAGATGCTTCGTTTGAGATCAAGCGGTTTTCTAAGATCAAGATTGTGAAGCTTAGGCATCGCAGATAATTTGAGTCTCAATGTTTTCACTTGTGCTTCAAAATCTTGTTGCAAAGGAACTTTGGGAATATCCTCTGGCAGAGAGCCAATTTTTTCATCTATTAAAAGATGTTTGCGTATTAGTTCATAGATGATTTCATCTCCTTGACAAATAACTGTTTTGATGGCGTCATGTAAATCTTGTGCACTGATCACAGGATGGTCTCTCAGCATTGCTAAAGAATGTGCCAATCGATACGCTTCCATGACATGAGCTGTAGAAACATCAATGCCTTCTTTTCTCAATAAAGTTGCCACCTTGGTGAGCCAGCTTATTTCTAGATCTTCTTTTTGAGTCCAGCGATGTTCGTACCATCCTGGAGCAGTAATGCCTGCACCATAACCGGAGTATCTTGACAACCTACTATTGGTCCAGGGAATCCAAGAACACTGCATCTTGATTTTTGATTTAGGCAAGGATTTGAGCAATTTACTGTCTGCTTTATCTTTGGCATCAATGTCTACTAATTCTGGACCATGCCATGCACCACATATCACGACAATTTGCTGATACATTTCATTGATCGTGGCTCTGATAATGTGTCGCATGTAGACTTCGCGCAAGACATTTTCCTGATCTAAACTACTCGTTATGCCTTCTTCACGTAAAGACTTCATGACTAGTGTAATACTCTCAAAGTGTTCTTTAGCTTCGCGATTCTGCACAAGCTCAAACTGTTCGTCCCACCAAGCTTCACCTGTTGGGTAACCAGCAATGTCCGCAAGGTAAGAGATTGGATCACGTGCAAGTTGTTTTTGTTCTTCTCCATTGAGAGCGCTCTCTTTTTGTTCTTCGTCATCCTGAACGGTTTCTTTCTGTTCTGCTTCTTTATCTGATAAAACATAGGAAATTTTAGCTGGTAAATCTATCGCTTTAATTGGGATCTGATGAGCATTGGCATATTCGCAGGCCACCCATTCTGGGGAGTACTCTGCGAATGGATAAAAAGAATATCGGTCAAGATTCTTTTCATCGTAAACAATGATGGCTACTGGTGGTTTCAGGTCTTTATGTCCAATCAGCTTCAGTTGCTCTTCAATCTCTGGAGGCCCTTCGACGAGAATAATGTCTGGCTTTAACTCCTCTAATCTGGTCTTGATCATTTCTGATGATCCTACACCATGATGCCTTATGCCTAAAATGTGTACGGACATCTTTTATGCGTTTATAAGAGCTTTTAAATCTGCAATCACTTCTGAGAAAAATACGTTTGGCACGTCTTTAAGCTTAATCTTTTCTCTGTCCTTATAATTAGTAAAGCTTATGCGATAAATTATTGCTTGTACATTGCCTCCTTGATAATAGGCCATTGGTCCTTCAATGTTTGCAGATGCATTGATGTTTCCTTTTTCATTTATCTTATTAAACCACAAAGACCCTCCATCTCCTGCAGATTTTATCCAACCTTTTCTGACTAAAAATCCAGCGACATAGTCAGCACCTTTGGGGATTTCCTGCCTGTTTAGCAAATTGGTAAAATTTTGATCTGATTCGTCTTCTGGTACATGTGTTACAGTACGATTGATAATCTCAAATTCAAACTCTTTATCCATATCATAGACTTTATCCTTCCACTTAGTGAGCAGTTTATCATCCATATGTAACGGGTGAAGAATCTTAATATACGTACCCTCTTCTATATCCACCTCTTCGTCTTCAACATCGTACAATTCGATATCGTCATCACAATAGAATGCTGTCATCAATGTATGCTTGTCGTCATAAACACCCCACAACAATCGTTGGACATAGATTAACATAATTGGATTAGACATATAATAGTCCATCCATTCGCTGACTGCCCATGTTCGCTCAGTAGTCAGATAATTTTCTAGTCTTCCTTTTTGAGTTTTGACAACTTCTTTTATTTCTTTTTCAATGGCTTTAAGATCTGCTTTTGTTTCACGAGAGACTTCCTTAGGCATGGATTTGCGCAGCTTATTATCTTCATTAAAATAATTGAGTTTAAATTCTTTGTTGATGAATGCTCGATATGAATCCTCACCAGCTTCAAAAGAATAATAATGATCTTCAAAGCCAAGGTTGGGAATAATCCTATCTGCCAATTGGTCCATCGTAATGTCCAATTCACTTGCTGCTGCATTTAAGGCTTCTTTTGCTGCTTCTCCTATTTGCCTTCGCTTATTCGCAAATTTTCTTGCAATCATATCCACGATCCTCAAAGCCTTATCAGATCCTACCATAGCAATGGAACCAACCATCATTGCAGCCATTCGGTATCGTTTGTTGGTAAGCATCTGTTTAAACACGGTATGTAATTTTGTCAACACAGCGTCTTTGCCAATTAAGCCAGCCATCACCAAGTAGAATTTCAACTTAGAATCTGCATTAGAATCTTGGAACGCTTTAATCAAAGCGAGAGCAAATTTTTCTGACTTTTTATGGTCTAATAATTCAATAAGCTGCTTGGCCTCTATATCAGACCCGATGCCTTTTACTCGTTTGCTTCGATAAAAGAGAAAGCGTATTTCCTTTTCATCTAAAGTACTCCCATCATTCCAATACAGCTTAGGGAGTGATTCTTCTTCTATCCATTTCTCACCCCACTTATCTAATTTCTTTCTTGCTTCAGCTTTTACAATCAGATCATTTAGCTCTGAGCGACTCATCGGATTACTAAACTTAATGTCTCTCAAAGCTTCTAACATGATGTCTCTGGTATCATCATTCCTCTCTGTATCGATCAAGGTCATCAATTGCTCTCTAATCGCCGGATCGGTAGAATGTTGTAAAATCATGGCACCAAAAATGCGGTCATTTACTTTTCCCTTAAGTAGCTCCTGACCTCTGACTGTTACAGTATCAATGTATTTTTCTAATGCATTGGAAGCTAGTATTCTATTTTTCTTTTGAGTTTTATTTAAGCCGAATGTTACAATCTCTTCTGTGTGATTGGTCAGATCATATTCTTCTAGTATTTTAAATATTCTAGAAAAGAATCCATAGTATGACTTATCAACAATACTATTTTCTTTATACAAACAATTAAATAATAAAGGCAAAGCTACTTCTTTGTATTCTTCTTCAATGAAGGTTGGGAAAGTATAATTTATATAGTGAGAATCTCTCGTGTATTCGGTTAGCCTAATTAATGCTTGTTGTTTATCTTTTGATATTAAGTATTTCGCATAGGTCTATTCTAAACTTCCCTTTCTTGTACGTTCATAATGACAATATTCATTTTTATTAGGTTTTTTGCCACAATACTTATGTAAGGTTTCTTCTCCGATTTCTCTCAGTTGATCGTGATAATTTCCAGGATGTTTTTCTTCAAGTATAGCATAGATAAGATATTTATCTGTAAGCTTACTAAATGTTGGTACCAAGTCAAAGATTTCATTTTCATACTTTTCGAGATCGTGATTCAGTAGCACGTTTATACTTTCTATTTTTGGACTAATCCAGCTGTTTTGATAGTCACTATAATTATAGACAAGGTATTTATTCAAATTTGTTATGGAGTTTGGACTATTTTCCAATAAAAATTTAAGTATAACGTGTGCATTATTTGATCTTTCATTATCAACAGACCCATCAAGAACACTGCCAAGTCCTTGTCCTTTCTTTAATCCTAATAAAGAAGATTTTCCTTTTAGTTTTGGTTTGATATAAGTAGCAAAGCACGTGTCTTCATAAGTTTGGTCCGCTGTCTTTGTATAAAAAGCTCCCTCTGGATATCTGGCCATTCTTGCAGTTAACTCCTCATCTGTAAGGTCTAACTGTTTATAGTATTCAAGAAAATCATCAACTGTTGGATGTCCTGTTGGTAATTGAAATTTTCTTTTAATGTATCCCCATTGTAACCTGTTATTTGCACTGTTGATTGTGTTCTTATTTAAAAACCCTTTTACAAATTCACTTTTTTCTGTCCAATTAAACTGGTCGTATTTCCAAATTAATAATTCACTTAAAAACCTTTGTGCTGCATGATAGTTATTTATATAAATTTCAGAAATTAGCGACGATCTGTATTTTTTTTCTCCTTTGGCAATTAATGCAATTTCTTTTAAAATGGTATGTTCCACTTCTGGATTATTTCTTCGTGAAGACTCATCCCGATACTTAGCTTCTAGCTGTTCTATTAATTCAATTTTTTCTTCTTGTGTTATCATCGTTCACTTCGTTCTTAAATTATACAGACACTTCTTTACATGAGCGATACAAATCTTTCCAGTCAGAACGAGTCTTGACAATAGACTCTAAATATTCGTCCCAAACTTCTTTGTCGTGAATTGGATCTTTGACAATGGCACCAATCAAACCAGATGCGATGTCCATGCTAGACAAATGACCATCTCCAAAATGTGCGGCAAGTGCGAGGCCATTATTCACAACGCCTATAGCTTCCGCAGAAGATAATGTGCCTGAAGGAGATTTGACTTTGGTCCTTCCATCAGCAGTGATGCCCGATCTCAATTCTCTAAAAATGGTGACGATGCGTTGGATTTCTTTGAGTGGTGGTTTTTCTGCTGGCAATTGACTATTCATCATCATTTTTTCCACTCTCGTTTTCACAATGTTTATTTCTTCATCTGCCGTTTCTGGTGTAGGTAATATCACTGTATTGAATCTTCGTTTGAGTGCAGAAGACAGCTCATTGACACCCTTATCTCTATTATTGGCAGTCGCGATCACATTGAACCCAGAAATGGCTTGCACCTCTGTGTTGAGTTCTGGAATTGGCAATAATTTTTCTGATAAGATGGTAATCAAATTGTCTTGGACATCAGCAGAAATTCTGGTCAACTCTTCTATTCTTGCTATCTTACCTGTCTGCATGGCATTCATTAATGGCGTGACAACCAGCGCTTCTTCGGTAGGACCATCAACGAGAAGTTTGGCATAGTTCCACCCATATCTGATGGCTTCTTCTCCGGTACCAGATGTTCCTTGTATCAGGAGTTTAGAGTTACCCGTAATGGCAGCTGACAGGTGTTCGGACACCCAAGATTTTCCTGTTCCAGGGATGCCATACAAAAGCAAGGCTCTGTCGGTAGTTAATGTAGCTACGGCTATTTCCATCAACCGCCTTTGTCCAATATATTTTGGAGAAATGACTTTCCCATTTTTCAATTTTGTTCCCATGAGATAATCGACAACGGCCTTAGGTGACAGTTGCCAATTTTCAGGTTGGACTCCTTTATCCTGTTTTTGTAATTCTTCCAATTCTTCTTTGAATTCATCTTCAGCGTGTTGTCGTAATACTGCCATGTCTTTTTATGTTTATAGATTTTGGATTTGATTTTTAATGGTAATTGTTTGATATATAGGGTCAAAAATATGCGTCTTCCAATAATGATAATGATCCGATTTTTGAGCATCATCATCATTTAATTTTATCAGATGATTGATTGCATCAGTATGTACATATTCTGATAAAGTGAGACCGATCGTGTAATCATATCGATATGATAAGGTATCCGTTAATATTGCTTTAGAAAATGTCAAGCCCCACATGTCTTCTTCACCGTGTGGGCATTCATTTAGAATGGAATGATCTATGAGATTAAGGTTTTCTGAGAGATAATTTTCCCAGGCACTTGCACTCAAGTTTGTCAATAAATGTCTAGCTATCTCTTTGTCTTTTTCTTGGTCTAGACACATGACCGTTAACGCATCATTCGACTGATAAGATGCCAACTTTACTAGCGCGTTCTTAAGCCCTGATACTTTACGTTTATTTACCGTTATCACATATTCATCTGACTTTAGAAATGCCTGTAAGACGTCCTTTGGCTTTTTGCCTGTCAGCTTTGTCCACACGTCGAATGGGATAGCCCCACACAATTCACTAAACCAATATATCTGATCAGTTTTATATTCTGAGGCGATCGTAGATTGAGGATCGATTCCAAAATTTTCCAGCATGTGTTCGCCATTAAAAAATGCGTCTTCTGTTTCTGGAATATGGATAACCTCTGATTGACTTTTAAATACTTTTGATAGAATCCCTTTGTTTTGTTTTGGAATATAATTGCTCAGATGGCTTATTGTCGTTTTATGTAACGAGCTTTCTGAATGGAGGAGAAGAATCTGGGCAATTATTTTTCTACATTCCCTTTGGGTAACGGTTTCTTTTTGCTGAAAGCTAAATTCTTCGTCGTACAAACGTTGGATAAAGTCTAAATGATCGGGATGTGTATGCTCCAAAAACAACTGGAGATGTTTTCTTTTTTCTCTAGCGGTTTCTGTTGGCCAACTTTCTTCTACAAGCTGCAATGCTTTGGTCGGATCAGATTGTAAGAGTCTGGATAAAAATAAATGTCGTTGTTTCGTTTTGCCGAAACTCCACACATCTTCCAGTGCTTCACTATGCAGTTCTTGATATTTTAGATTTTGTTGGATTAACCAAGCACCTTTTTTACCAAGTGTCGGAGCTGCTAATTCTTTTACGTGTTTAGTTGTATCCAACAATGCATTGAGATATTTGACCAAATACATCGGATGAACAATTGCATTTGATTCAATCAATTTTCTTATCCAAAGGACAAGTAAGCTCTGCTGCAAACGTTGCTTATCAATAAAGAATATCTGTTTTAGGATCTTGTAATATTCTTCTGATGCATATTCAGATTCTTCTATAATGGGATTTATCTCGACTAACTTATCTACACTAGGCAGTTCGTTTCCCGCTAATCGATAATAATGATCGAGCGCTAAAGCATGGAGTACTTTTTCAGCAGGCTCTGATTCCTCGAGTTGCTGCATCATCTCATTTAACGGTTCACTCAGTTTAAGCTCTTCTAACTGTTGCCGATCTGAACCTAATAGACAAATGGTCTTTATGTATGTTTGATTATTCATAGGACTTGGTATTTTTCGTCTATGAATAGGCCTAGAGGTAATATACCATTTTGTCTATGTGTAAAAGCCATTTTGACAGGTTGTCCGATTGTATTGAGCAGTAGCGTGCTTACTTTATCCTGATCCAATTCGGGTGATAGCTTAAGATAGTTTCTATTGCTATCTACAGCTATTAATGATTTGGACTGTTTTATAATCTTAATCTGCTCAATGATGGAAGCTTTGTTATTAACCCAAGGATCTTTTTGAGTTGCTTCTATTCTTTTGCCTTGGTACTCTTTCCATGTTCCGATTGCAGCAGGTTGTGCATCTAGCGATTGATGTACCTCTTTTTGTTTTTTTATAAATGCGCGATGTGGTTCAAGACCAGGATAAAACGTCAGCTCTGCTTCTATGACTGTTCCTTCAACAATAGGCTCTTGTTGCGCTATGGAGAATTTATTCTGAAAACGAATGATGAGTGCATCCTTCCCTGTATCTAATCCGACCAGCCAATATCTATCGATTGTCAAATCATCTTGAACTTCTGAATGCGAGCCCAAAACCAACCACCTGTCTTTGAGAGAAACACTGTTTGGATCAGAAGACATGTCTTTTTGATTGTATGTCCAGCCCAAAAGTCCTTTGATTGCTTTTTGTTCTGACTCTTGATATTTATCCAAGTTCTCGGCAGCTTTGATTAACAAAAATAATTTTGCGATAATGTCTAATGCCTGATCTTGCCAGAGGTCCTTTTCTTTATACGGTAATTTCTTTAATGCTTTGATCCAACCTGCCAATGCAGGAATTTTTGAATCCACCATTCTTTCCATTATGGTATCAAAGTAGGAGGCTGGACGATTTGGTAATTCCAATATCCCTATACGTATTAAGTCTTTGAGCCAAAGTTTGAGTTCTGCAACTCCAGTCATTGACACGTTTAGTTTGTCACCTAGGCGTTTAGCCTTAGCATTTGACCTCTTTTCTTTTTCTTCTTCGGTAAGTTCTTTCTCTTCCTTATCAACTTTTTGAGCTCTTTTTGCTCTTTTATCTATCCAATCTTCTACGTAATCTGGTTCTGCTTTTTCTACAAAAGATGACTTGTGGTTACTTAACACAAGTAGAAGTCCTAAGGCATGTTTGCAAGGAAATTGTCGAGATGGGCATGTACATTTATAGGCAATATTGTTTGTATCGATTTGGACGAGATATGGGTTTTTACCTGATCCTTTAATGCTGCCCCAGATGGCTCTTTTGCTTTGTTCTAATGCCGTCCATTTACTAACTACTGCAAGTTTTTTACCCGCTTTGAAAGCGCTTGGTTTGGGTGCTAATTTTTCTATTTGTTGATCTGTAAACAAGTGGTTTGGTGTTCGAGTAATTTATTGGTTGTTATCTATTGTTAAAAAGAGAATGTACAAAACTTCTACGTAATAAATCAGTCAAACCATTCTCCTTTAGTATATATTGTAGTTATTCACTATGTCTTCTCATTTTGTCTATTTTTTTTACTCATAATTATTGGTTTTCAAAGCAAAATTAAATTGGATACAAACCCTAAAATACATTCGTTTGAGTATAAAGTCAAAGATGTCTATAAGAATAAATGACCTAACAGCAATAACCAGCGCTATTAATGGATTAATCAAAATGGATTTTTTCCATTCTTAGAGTAAAACCTACAATTGGCAAATCCAGCTAATGAAATAAACAATCACAATAGCGCCAAATGCAATTGTTACACCCATTCTAAATTTTGGGCAAATTTGATGATTCCAGTTTGGTAAATATCAAGCATTGACAACATTGTTCCCATCTGAGCTCACTGCATGAAAATGATGCTACCGATTAAAAGGCCGGCCTTTCAGTATCGCATAAATTGGAACTGTAATCGAAGCTAAGGGGAAGGAGAGAGAAAGATATTTAGATTCTTATTTCATCAGGAAAGTATATGAGTGGTTTTTTATTTTGGCTAAAAGCGTGTAGTCTCAGAAACCATAATCCAATACCGGCTGATCCTTGCATCAGTCCTGTTTGAGCTGCGACTTCGCTAGGTCTGCGCCGATGCTCGGCATGTACCCACTTCATTATTCCATCTTGGTGATCTGCATTATTTATAATGGTATTTGTAATCTTTTCAACATAATTCAAAATACCCTTTTTCATTAGATAATTGATCTAACAAATGTGCTGTTTTGAGTGAAGCATCAAGGAATTTTTTCTGACCTGTTCTGTGATAAGTTTGTGATAAAAAGAAAGCAACTCCAGAGGCACCGTGAGAGAAGTTATCAGTGTAGTTTTTATAACTCGGATCGAATTTCCATCGAAGTCCATTCATAGTATCTATTGCAGAATCCAGTAACCCTTCTGCAATTTGGACGGATAGATTTTCTGCTTTTTCAGATTCGAGTTCATCAGATATATAATGCATAAACAGTCCGATTCCAGCACTTCCGTAAAGCATTTCGGATATCTGTCCCCAATGGATACCATTCTTAGATTTTTCAGCAGATTGTTCAATCAGGTCTATAGAACGGAGTACTGACTGTTTATATCGCTCGTCGTTCGTTACTTTGTACATCTCGTAAACAGTAAATGCATGACCAGCCACACCAACATATAGTCCTACTTCGTAAGGATTTGAAATGGTATCTGGAATTGTTTCAATCAAATATTCAGTTCCGGCTATTGCCTCATCCAAATATTTAGATTCTTTGGTAGCATTGTATAACTCTATGTAGAAGAGAATGATTCCTGGAGATCCATGATATAGCGTTTGATTGCCTTTGGAGTCAATGCTATCTGGCATCATTTGCCATGTTGTACCATTTGGAGTTTCATATTTGGATTGAGCTATATATTTTTCTGTTTCGATTGCTAGGGATAACCAGTTCTCTTTTGTAGCTACATTTGTCTTTGTATCAGTACAATTTGAATATAATATGCTACAAACTGCTATGAGTAAAAGCAATCTTATTTTGTATCCTTTCATAGTAATCATTGGCTAGTTTGGAGTCATGGCCTATTACAGCAATGGAAGCATAACGGAAGATGGTGGGATGTCGTTGTATAAAAGTGAGGGGATTCGTGTGTAGGACATTGATCAAAAGAATTATAGAAAAGGTGATTGCTTTAAGTACAAAGATAACAGTTGTTAATTTTTGCTTTAGCAACTGTCGTATTTGAAATCTCAAAAGTTTAAAAAATCAAAATACTGCCATTTTTTAAGAATTTATAAGTATAATAGCTTCTTATTATCTTAACACTACAACTTGAGATGCTTAGAACAAGAGCTTTAGACCCTTCAACTCGGTTTCATTAGTTACCAAAATAATATTGGCAATTAATCCAAGCACGCTTTTTTCACTCAACAATGGGCATAACATTTATAATTGAAATACCGAAAATGAAAACATTATAAACTTTGGCAATGGCCAAGGATAAATTGATCTCATATTTACATTCACATCTGTCCAAAATAAAATTTAGAGCATAAAACACCACCTATAAAGTCTACAAAAAGCTTTATAAAATTGATTAATTAAAATCCAACCCTATATTCTTAAAATAAAGTATTAATTGGAGGAGGATTTGCTTTTTTAATAATGGGATTATCTAGCCAAAGCCAAAGGCTGATTTTGACAAATAAATTGATCCTTAGAAAAGTAACCAAGTTGGATAAATTCCACTTGTATTTAGCCTTACTTTTTAGATAGCTAAATAGCAAAATGGCGATCATCGAACACCACATTTGTATTCTTACTGCATTTTCAGAAGTACCGACAAATGTTTTGATTCTAAAAAGTTGTTTGAGGTGTTTGAAAAAGACCTCTACATCCCATCTAGCCTTATAAAGTTGGGAAATGGTGTCTGCTGTCCAAGATAAGTTATTAGTCAAAAGAACTAATGTTTGATCATTTTCTTTATCATATATCTTGACGATACGAAGCCTTTTTGGGTAGTTTTGAGAGCTGTAAAAGCCTGTAAGCCTTATGTCTTGGTCACTGAGAATATGGTCTTGTTTTTCATGTGTCAAGAATGTTTGCACAATTTGTATATCAGCATTTGACTTTAGCCTTGTTACAAAGAATACGCCATTGCTGTCCAAATTATATAACCATTGGTAATCTACATAGGCTCTATCCACGACAAGTACGGAATCTTTAGGAAACACAGTATGTTTGGCCACATTTACATCGTGTTTCTTTCCATCGGTAATAGCTGCATAGCTTGGTAATCCTGTATCATAGTCTAGTACTGCATGTAATTTGACTGCTCCTTTCTTAGTTCTAAATTTAGCCCAATCGAATAGCGACAGGCATAGAGGTATGAGACTAGAATCCATGATGAATATCTTACGTCTTAGCTTAAGCGCATATTTACGTCGTTTAGCTAAACTAGGCTCCAGTTGATCTAATAAAGCAAAATAAAGATCCTCAAAGATTATTGCTTTGCGATGTATATTGAGGTAGCTTACTGATGATTTACTCGGGGCTTTCTCTACTCCTAGATGGGAAAGATTACCTGTAGCACTTTTTAGACCATTACTGATATCCCGAAGCGAATCAACTTTAGAAAGTTGCATGAATAGCATCGCAACAAAATGAGTCCAAGTATTAATTCCCTTACTATGTTTATCTGAATCATGTTTCTTTACAATACGATTGAATATTCTTCTATCAATTTGCTGTAAGACTTGGCTAAAAAGAGATACTTTTATGGCAGACATGGAATATGGTTTTGATGCACCCTAAGTATAGGGAAAAACCTCCATGTCTTTTTATTTATTTTGGACAGGTGTGATTTACATTAACAATTAACACACAATTTTACTCATGGAGAATTTAAATACACATATCGACATCCACTCAACAACAATCTTGTCTGATATCGCTTCGAAAATTCAAAAGCCCTTAGCAGAAATAAAAAGAATACAAGAATATAAACAAGCAAACCGCTCAACAGATTACGCTAATCTAGACGAAGTGCTATTAGAAAATAGTGAAGTAATAGAAAAGCTAATAGCTGAAATGGTTAAAATAGAGAAGGAGAAAAAAGTAGAAATTAAAATAAATGACAGTCTACAGTTTCCTGAATTAATTAATAAATACAGAGACAGATCTGTTGTTTTATTTAAAGAAGATGTGGAATGGTTGATCGAATTAGAAACATTATTTATTGACAACATTTCTTTGAAGAAGTTTGATCTACATTTATTTCTTTCCAAGCTGTATATGAGTGAGCGAACATTTTTTAGGAAGGTGAAAGCATTGACTGGTATAACGCCTAAGAAGTATTATTCTTTGTTGAAACTTTATTATGCGAAGAGATTACTGGTGAATAAGGAAATTAAAAATATTAATCAAGTAGCTTATAAAGTAGGTGTAGAAGACCAATCTTATTTTACTAATAAATTTTATATGGAATTTGATAAAACACCAAGAATGTTTTTGTCAAACAAAAAAATAAATATTTAAGAAAGTAAACATTAACTAATTATAAAATAATCAAAATTAATTATTATGAATAACAAAATGAATAGACTAATAGGACTTCTATTAGTATGTATTGCCGCATTCTCACTATCCTCATGTGAGGAAGAATTTAGTGAACCCGTACTTATAAATTATGACGGTGAAAATTTAACTGGGCCTACATTTCCTGCAGGTACATATGTTACTGCAGCAAGATTTCCTTCAATGATGACATCAGAATATGAAGGCCAAGAATTACAAGCTGTTGATGTTTATGTTTTACAACAACCAAGCAGCGCCAGAATAGTGGTTTATAGGGGCGGTGACTCTAATACAAACCCTGGAAATGTAATAAGTAGTCAATCAATAGAATCACTTGAGTTGAATAGTTGGAATAGAATAAATCTTAATAATGCAGTTAATATTGATGGGTCTGAAATATGGATCGGACTTGAATTTAGTGTCGATGCAAATTCCCAAATTATAGGTTGTGATGCTGGTCCCCGCGACGAAAATGGAGATTACTTATTTATTGGGAGTAACAATCTTTGGGCAACATTCAATCAATTAGCCCCTGATGTAAGTGTCAATTGGAACATCAGAGGCGTAGTAAATTAAAATGTTTTAAACGATTTAATTAACAAATTTAAATATGAAATTATGAATAATGCAAATTTACACCTACAAATGGTGCAAGAATTAGTCAGTAGATCCTGGAAAGATTTACAATTTAAGAAAGAAGCAATCGCAAATCCTGCGACTGCTATTGAAAAACTCGGTTATGAATTAAACCCAGCTGCTGTGAGTTCAATTATAGTTGTAGATCAAACCGATCCATCAACAATATTTTTTAATATTCCAAGAAATATTGATAAGGAACTTAGTGAGCAACAACTAGATACTGTTGTCGGAGGTGTTGGAAATGCTTGTCATGACATAGCTCAGTGGGCTACAAATATGGTTCAAGATGCAGTTGAAAATGTTGCTGTATTTACTTGGAACAATTTACACTTACTTATTGCATAAGTTTAAAATATAGTAAAAATTTAAATACAAAATTATGAATAATACAAATTTACACCTAAAAATGGTGCAAGAATTAGTCAGTAGGTCTTGGAAAGATTTGCAATTTAAGAAGGAAGCTATAGCGAATCCTGCGACAGCTATTGAAAAACTCGGTTATGAATTAAACCCAGCTGCTGTGAGTTCAATTATAGTTGTAGATCAAACTGATCCATCAACAATATTTTTTAATATTCCAAAAAACATTGATAGGGAACTAAGTGAGCAACAACTAGATACTGTTGTCGGAGGTGTTGGAAATGCTTGCCATGACATAGCTCAGTGGGCTACGAATATGGTTCAAGACGCAGTTGAACATGTTGTGGATAGTATAGCACTAATTATTTCTCAAACTAGCCATAAATTTTAATCAAAAAATTAATTATTAAACTATAAATTTTAACAATGAATACTTTTACAGAAAAAATCCAACTTAGCAGTCAAGTATATAGTGAGATTGTGTCACGATGCCATACTGATACTAAATTTAAAAAGAATTTTATTGAAGACCCGAAATCTACTTTAGAGTCATTTCTTGGGTCTAGTTTTAATCTTCCATCTGGTATGAGAATACAAGTTATTGATCAATCGAATGATGGCGAAGTATATATTAATATTCCAAACCAACAAAATGTAATAAGCATCAATAATAAAATTAGAGAAAACTCTTCTCTGTCTGAGGAAGAATTGGATCAAGTTGTTGGAGGTGGTATATTTGCTATTGATTGTCCAGCATGGGCAATAGGTGCTATTGGAGTTGCCGTTGGAGGTTTAGCATTGAATGCAGCAATTAATATTGCAGATGGAATATGGGATGGTTTAACGGATGGTCAATAATATATAATATTATTTCTTGGACCATCTCTTTATAAGATAGCTAGCTAAAACCGCTGCTAAAAGCGCATAAAGTATATTTACAACCACTAAGGAAATACCTGAAAATTTGTTTTCTAGTATTAATACATTCGCTTTATCTCCTAATATTAAGTGTAGAAAAAGCCCAGTAATACTTAGACCTATAAAGATCGGTATTGTATTTTTTATCATAACACATTTTAATATTTCATCTCAAGATATAATATATAATTTACTTTTCTATTATAATTTTGGTAAAAGTAGATTTCTTGTAGATTAAAATATTCCTACTAATGATATTAATATTAAACTATGATTCAGATTAGGCAATACGCTCTAATATTTATATAGCTAGCATCATTCTAAGTTATAAGTTCGTAAGTAAATTTGACTATGATGCGACGAACTTATAACTTAAAAAGTTAAAACTAAGTACAATAATTGTTTGATGCTAATAGCAATATCTTACTAACATTTTTAATAATTTAAAATAAACATTATGAATTTACAAGAAGTATTATCACAAGTCATCAGCGAATGTTGGAGCAACCCAAATTTTAAAGCTGAATTTATTGCTAACCCAGAAGAAGCAATTAAAACATTAACTGGGAAAACAGTTGTCTTACCAGAAGGCATGGATTCTATTCAAGTAGTAGATGAATCTAATCCTACGACTATTTATGTAAACATTCCTGCAGAGCCTAATTTAGATAATGTTGAATTATCGGAGCAAGAATTAGAAATGGTATCTGGTGGATCTGTGGAAGCTTTTAATGCTATAAAAATCATTAGATGTGGAACTAATATTTTGCCAAGAACTGGTGGTCCAGTAATATCTCTTCCTGAAAAGCCACAGGGATATCCAGGAGGTACGCCTATTTTTATACCAACAACTCATGAAAGGTAACTAAGAGAGGGTCCAACTTTATAAGCTTACAAATATATTTTACTATGAAACGAGTACTCTTCGTCCTGGGACAACTCAGCGACAATGACATCGAATGGATGATCGATAGCGGCACAAAACAACAATACCTTGCTGGTGAGCATTTGGTAAAACAAGGTGAGACAATCGATCATATATACATTGTTCTCTCTGGAGAATTCAAAATTTACAATGAAGAGAGATCAGCTCTTGATATTGCAAAGATTGGATCCGGAGAATTGGTAGGAGAAATGTCTTTTCTTGACGAGAGACCTCCTTCTGTATCCGTACAAGCAACACGAGACTCCAATGTCTATGCAATCTCACTTGATGTTGTCAAGCGTCGCATGGAAGTGGATACGCGTTTTGCTGCAAGCTTTTATTACTCAATCGCTTTATTCTTATCAAATCGATTGAGATCGACGACTAGTAAACTGGGTTATGGGATCCCAGAAGATGAAGTAGATGAATTAAACATGAACGTGTTAAATGAAGTGGGTAAAGCTGGAGCAAGATTCAGTCGAATTTTGAATAAATTTTCTGAAATCAACTGATATGAAATCATCTTTTTTTGCTTCTTTTTTCGCGTTCTGTTTTATAACAATGAATGCGCAGATGGACGAGATGCAATCTTCGGATTGCACTCTTGTATCCATCTGTGAACTGGCCGGTCATGTTAATCCTAGTATTGCGGCACAACAATTAAGTGTAGATCGTACAGAATATGCTATCGATGTTTTGAATAGTGACTTTGATCCATTGTTTTTTGCTTCAGCAAATGCAAATCGTTCAGGAGTTAATTTAAATTCCTTAGATCCGCGTGTTGATTTGATTGGCAACATGCTCAATACGAATCGTTATGCATTGAGTGGTGGAGTGCAGAAACGTATGTTGAATGGAATGACTGTGAATTCTTCGCTTGAGTTCAACCGGGTTTCTGATAACATTCCTATTAACGTATATACCGAGATCGTTGGTAGCCATATAGGTGATAATGCGACAGCGTTAAATCTTTCTCTTGTTCAACCGTTATTAAGAGGTAAAGGGAAAAAGTATAATGCAGCACCGATAGAAATAGCGAAGCTCGATGCAAAAACCGAACAGTCTGGATTGACGTTTAGTACCTCCGAGCAAATGCAAAATGTGGTTCTGGCTTACTGGCAGTATTATAGTGATTACCAACGGCTTAAAATTTTTAAAACAAATGAGCGTAGGGTAAGAAGCGTTCTTGAAATGACAACAGAACTGGTAAATGCAAACAGGCAACCAGCCAGTGATTTGTTGCAAATTCAGGCTGATCTGTTAGATAAAGAAAGACAAGTTATTACAGCCAAACAAAATGTCTATGCTGCCCGTCAAAATCTTGGCAGATTTATAGGCTTGTCAGAAGAAGACAGCCACCGAATTGGCAAACCAACAGATATTTTTCCGGAAGTAGTATTGGATGAGGCTGTGTCGGCACAGAAACTGATTGATATTGCACTTAGTAATCGCATGGATTTAGATATGCTTGACAAGCAAAAATCCAGATCAGAAATATTACTTGATTTAGCGAAAAATGATCTGCAGCCTAATCTCAATTTGACTGGGACAGCTCGCTATGGTGGTACTGATTTTGGGAATGGCCTACATCGGATTGTCACACCTTTAGCGACAGACGATGGCAGGAACTATACTATAGGTATTGGTCTAAGTTATGATATCCCTATTGGAAACAAACGTGCCGAGTCAACTGTGCTGATTAACCAAACGAATGTTTCCAATCAGGAACTCCTGTATGATAATCAGAAACGAAATATAGAAATCAATGTATCTATTGAGTATAACAACTTAGTGAATTCTGTAGACGCAGTAAACAAGTCGCGACAGACGCTTGAATATTATGAAGAAGTATTTGATAATGAACAACTTAAATTTCAAAATGGTCTGTCGACGATTCTTAATTTGATTCTCTTTCAAGAGAGACTCACGTTTGCACAACTAGAATACATTTTTAATCAACAACAAATGGCAAGCGCTATCGTGCGACTTCGTCATCAAACAGGTACGTTGGTAGAATCTGCATATAATGAATTGACTATTCAGAATAAGCATGTTTTTTATCAATTGCCAATCATCAAATAACAAATAAATAAAATATACATTTATGTCAGCTCCTGGATTTTTTAGAAAGGCAGCCTTAGAAAAGCTGTCCACACCCGAAAAATTAGACCAATTAATTCGCATTACAAGCCTTAGCGCTTGGTTGGTATTAAGTATGGTGTTTATCGCTATTAGTGGTGCTTTGTTATGGGGATTTCAAGGCAAAGTAAAAACGAAAATAAATGCCATGGGCGTTTTGCTTGGTGGAGAAGTTTATGATGTCGTATCCACTTCAAGAGGGCAGCTGGTAAAGCTACATGTCGAAAATGGAGACATTGTTACTGCTGGTGATGTCATCGCAGAGGTAGAGCAACCAGAATTAATGATGCAAATAGAATCTGTCAAATCAACCCTTTCGGAAAAAGAATATGAGCTGGCGCAGATGGATGCATTTGGAAGCGAAGATTCTCGTATCCAGGAAGAATTAATGGAAAAACAGAAGTCAAATATTGAATCTGAAATAGTTGCACTTAACAAAAATCTGGAATTCTTAAATCAAGAATTGATTGTTAATAAAAATCTTTTAGAGAAAGGATTGATTACAAAGCCTCAGGTAATAGCTACAGAAAGGCAGATAGATGATATTAAGAATAATATTCAAAGATTAAACGCTTCTGTTGTCCAGATTAATTCTCAAGAACTCAATAACGATTTTAATCTACAAAGTAGAAAGGCCTTAATCCGTCAAAGGATTACCCAGGATAAGTTGAGATTAAAACAACTAGAGGAACAGTATGAGAAAAATACAAATATCACAAGTCCACACACTGGAGAAGTAATTGAATTATTGACAAGCTCTGGAATCGTTGTTGGAGCTGGATCTCCATTATTTAAAATAAAAAGCAATACGACTTCTGAAGGAAACCTTAGAGGAGTTCTTTATGTACCTGCGCAAGAAGGGAAAAAGATCACCGTTGGTATGCAAGCACTGGTTGTCCCTTCTACAGTTAAACCACAAGAACATGGCTATATAAAAGCAACGGTTAAGCGTGTTTCTGAATTTCCCGTCACTCAACAAGGTATGATGGCCTCTATGCAGAATGATCAATTGGTGAACAGTATGCTACGATTAGGAGCTCCGTTTGAAGTCGTTGTTGAAATTGAAAAAAACGCAGATACACCCAGTGGGTTTAGTTGGACATCTGCTGAGGGACCAGATATTTCTATAAACACTGGCACATCATGTATGGGAAAAATTACGGTGAAAGAAGAAGCGCCTATTGCTATGATTGTCCCAGCATTTAAAGAGTTTTTTGACCTGTACTAAAAGACATATTTAAATGGAAATTATTCTTGCTTTTGCTGGTCTTTGTGTGTTTATGTGTTTGCATTTGAAAACAAAAAATTCAAATCAGTAGAACTGAATAAAATAGTTGAAGAATTATAAATTGAAAAAGAAGATGAACTTTATTTCTACAATAAAAGAAAAATTCAAAAAGTCTCCGCCTAAAAAGAAACTAGTGGCAACACCCGTCAAGACGCCAACAGTGTTACAGATGGAGGCAGTGGAGTGTGGAGCTGCAGCGCTTGCCATTATTTTAGGCTATCATGGCAGACATGTGCCTCTTGAAAAATTGAGAGTGGCATGTGGTGTTTCTAGAGATGGATTAAAAGCAACCAACTTGATGAAAGGAGCGAGATCATATGGTCTCGAAGCAAAGGGATACGCCAAGTCTGTTGAAAAACTGAAAGAGATGCAAATGCCATGCATCATCTTCTGGAACTTTAACCACTTTTTAGTCTTAGAAGGATTCGGTAAGGATAAAGTCTATCTCAGCGATCCTGCTCAAGGACGATATACCGTAGACCAAAAAGAATTTGATGAATCATTTACAGGGGTAGTGATTAGTCTGAAGCCAGGTCCGGATTTCGTACAGAAGAATGAAAAACGAGGATTAATTCCTTCTCTTAAACCTCGTATTTCAAATTCGAAATTGAGTTTGTCGTTTATTTTATTGGCTAGTTTATTTCTAGTCATTCCCGGATTAATTATTCCTTCATTTACTCAGATTTTTATTGATAAGTTTTTGATTAATAACTTATCCAGTTTTGTCATGCCTCTTTTATTAGGTATGGTTGGAGTGTTGATAATCAATGCCATCTTGGTTTTTGTGCAACAATATTATCTGTTGCGACTGGAAACTAAATTAGCATTAACAATGTCGAGCCAATTTTTATGGCATACTTTCCATTTACCAATTACATTTTTTACCCAACGATTTGCTGGTGACATCAGTAACAGAGTTTCCCTTAATGACAAAGTTGCAAGATTATTAAGTGGAGATTTGGCTAATTCATTACTCAATGTGATTGTCGTGCTTTTTTACGCGATTCTGATGTTTAGCTATGATGTCATGTTGACTTTAATAGGCATCACTACTTCTATATTAAATGTGATAGCATTAAAAATGGTGTCGAGGGCAAGGACTGATGGCAACAGACGATTGACTAATGAGTCAAACAAACTAATGGGTAACACGATGTCTGGAATCAGCATGATTGAAACACTAAAGGCGTCCGGACGTGAAAGTGACTTCTTCACATCTTGGTCAGGATACTTGGCTAAAGTCTTAAATGGACAACAAGAATTGGGTTATATCACCTTGAAGTTTAATGTCATTCCTCCACTACTTATGTCTTTAACCAACACGATGGTACTTGGTGTTGGAGCGATGAAAGTGATGAATGGTGATTTGACCATAGGTATGTTGGTGGCCTTTATTTTTCTGATGAATAGTTTTATTCGACCGGTTAATCAATTGGTAGCGACTGGTAGTTTGTTGCAGGAGACAGAGGGTGATATGAATGTGATTGATGATGTATTAAACTATGAAGTGTCAGAAGAATTTAATGATGAAAATAAGATTGCATTCTCAAAAACAGATAGTGCTAAGCTTGTGGGAAGTTTAGAATTAAAAGATATCACTTTCGGTTATTCGACTGCATTGGATCCTCTGATCGAAGGATTTAGTATGCACTTAACACCTGGAAGTAGAGTGGCGCTTGTTGGCGGTTCTGGTAGTGGTAAATCAACAGTCGCGAGATTGGTTTCTGGCTTATATAGTCCATGGAAAGGGGAGATTTTACTTGACGGCAAACCTAAGCAAGATATTCCTCGAGAGGTTATCAATAATTCTTTGGCTGTCATCGATCAGGATATTTTAATGTTTAAAGGTTCCATCAAGGACAACATCTCTTTTTGGGACGATACAATGGAAGAAGCAAACGTCATTCGCTCAGCAAAGGACGCGAACATCCATGAAATGATTGCTTCAAGAGTTGGCTCTTACGATAGTGAAGTCGCTGAGAGAGGAACAAACTTTAGTGGTGGACAAAAACAGCGGATTGAAATAGCTCGTGCATTAGCACTCAACCCATCCATTTTGGTAATGGACGAAGCAACAAGTGCACTCGATCCAAAGTCTGAAAAAATAGTCATGGATAACATTCGAAGAAGAGGCTGTACTTGTCTTGTTGTTGCTCATAGACTTAGCACGATTAGAGATTGCGATGAAATTATCGTGATGAATTTTGGAAAGGTTGCCGAAAGAGGCACACATGAAGAATTGTTAGAAAAAAATGGCCTTTACGCCAAATTAATAAGCTCAAAGTAATTAACGATGAAACTTAGTGTTACAGATACATATTTGAAGCAAAACAGACCATTTTATTTAGATCAACACGATCATTTTTGGTTAATTGTCAGTGGTGAGGTCGAAGTCTTTTACATTGAAAAAGATGATGGCGGCAATTTAATTGGTGCGAGACAATACATGTACACTGCATCAAAGGGTGAAATGTTATTCAGTATGCGACATACTGAAACGAAAAGTAATATTTCATTATTTGCAATAAGTGAAAACGCAAAATTGCTTCAAATAAATAAATCCAGTATTAAAAATGTCGAGTCCTCAGACTTGTCAGTGCGCATCGAAAAATGGATCAATAAATGCAGCTCTTATTGCTCTGAAATAAATTACCCAAGAGACTACATTAATTTGGCTGATAAAACGGAATGCCAATTAAAAAAGGGACAGATTGCCTATCCTGCTGAAGGCCTTTCTTGGGTAGAATGTAAAGAAGGGGATTTAAATATTTATGGTCAATCGATACGATTAGAAGAACAAAAAATAAAAAATAATTTGGTGCCAGTTATTGGTAACTTATTTATTCAAGCAAATCAAAAATCAGACCTTAATATTTATTCGACATCGGATGTTGTTGAAGATGAAATTACATTAATGTTTGCTGTTGAGCATTTACAAGCTCACTTTCTTGAGTGTCTATCAAACAAGTTGGCAGAGAATAAAGCCAGATATGAATCTGGATTTCAAAAGAAAAACTCTAATGACACAGAATTATTAGAATCGAGTCTTCATGGTCTGAAGTCAATTGTAACTGATGATCCTAATAAGAAGGTTTTTCAGGATATTTCAAATAGTAATGATGTACTAGCTGCTTGTCAAGTTATTGGCAATTTGGTTGGATTTACATTTAAGGAACCAAAATATATTGATGATAATCATAAAGGCTTAACAAGTCAACTGCATGAAATAGCTAAAGTATCTAATGTCCGATTACGTAAAGTTATTCTGAGAGGCAAGTGGTGGAATGAAGAAAATGGTCATTTATTTGCATTCATTAAAGAAAGTCAGAAAGCTGTAGCGTTAGTACAGAAAAGAGGAGGCGGATATTTGCTCAAAGATCCAGAGACAAAAGAAATAGTAGAAGTGGATGAAGAGGTTTCTGCTACACTTGATCCCGTATCCTACATGTTTCTATATTCCTTTGATCAAAAAATGACAACCGTAGCAAAGTTGTGGAATTTTGCAATCAAAGGGCTTAAAAAGGACGCTATCTGGATTTTAGTTGCTTCTCTTGCTGGTAGTTTGATTGGTTTGATTATTCCTATTGTTACTGGAATCATGTATGACGATGTTATTCCTCAAGCAGATGAATCATTTTTATTTGAGGTAATCGGCATTTTGGTTTTAATTGCAATTGTAAATTCATTTCTAGGATTTATAAAAGGAATATTATTATTAAGAGTGGAGACTCAATCTAATTTGACCATACAGGCGGGGCTCATGGATCACCTGTTACGGTTACCAGTTAATTTTTTCAAGCAATATACAGCCGGTGATTTAACGATGCGTGCTCTGGGAATAAATACAATTAGACAAATAGTTTCTGGTGTTGTCATGACAGCCGTATTGAGCGGTGCTTTTTCTATTGTCAATCTTGGATTACTCTTTTATTACGATGTTAAATTGGCTTTAGTTGGCGTAGCCTTATCTGCTATTGCAGTTATATTTATAGTTTCCATGGGACTTTTGAAATTGAAATATGATAGACAAATTTCAGATCAACATGGAGAAATCCAGGGTTTGTTATATGAGTTTTTAAGTGGTATTTCGAAAGTACGAATTGCAGGAACTGAAAAGCGCTTTTTTGCCCTATGGGCGTCCAAGTTTGGACAATTTAAACTTCTTGGATTTAAATCTGGTAACCTTCAAAATTTCGTAGAAGTATTTAATGGCACGTTCCCATTAGTGACCAATATTTTATTTTTTGGATTTATATATTATGCATTGACCACTGCAGGTGCAGCTGGTGCTGGTGTCATATCTGTTGGTATTTTTATGGCCTTCATTTCTGCTTTTAGTCAGTTTTTACGTGACTGCTTAAGTATGAGTCATGCAGTTATATCTTCACTGAATATGGTGCCCCTTTATGAAAGAGTAAAGCCAATATTAGAAGAAGAACCTGAAACACACTTGGATAGCATCGATCCAGGCGAATTAACAGGAGATATTGAAATGAATTCTGTTTCCTTTAGATATAATGAAGATCAGCCATTAGTACTGGAAGACGTTTCATTCAAAATAAATGCAGGTGAATGGTTGCATTTGTAGGACCATCCGGTTCAGGAAAATCTACTGTCATGAGATTGTTGCTAGGCTTCGAAGAGCCAGAAGCTGGGTCTATCTTTTTTGATGGTCAAAGTTTTGAGACATTGAATAAGGAGATGGTGCGAAGACAAACAGGTGTTGTGTTACAGAATGGATCGCTGATGTCAGGTTCAATATTTAATAATATAGTTGGCAATTCAGAATTAACTTTAGAACAAGCAACACAAGCAGCCAATATGGCAGGTCTCGAAGAAGACATTAAGCAGATGCCTATGGGTATGCATACAGTCATCAGTGATGGTGCTAGTACATTTTCAGGTGGTCAAAGACAGCGATTGATGATTGCGAGAGCAATTGTCCACAAACCAAGGATGCTCTTGATGGATGAAGCTACTAGTGCCTTGGATAACAGGACGCAAACAATCGTTTCACAAAGTTTGGATAAGTTGCAAGCGACAAGAATTATTATCGCACATAGATTGAGTACTGTTATGAATGCTGACAGAATTTATGTGATGGATCAAGGTAAAATAGTAGAACATGGTAGTTATAATGAATTAATGCAAAGAGATGGGCTGTTTTCAACACTAGCAAAAAGGCAGATAGCGTAAGAGATAAAATCAGAGATTTGATTTCTGAAAATGAAAAGACAAAATTCGCGGGATTTCATGGATATGAGAGAGGTGCTATTTACACAAATATCAAAAATATCAGGTGCCATTTCGACGGCAATTAATTCTGATCGAACGACAATATTTGTTTCGAATATTGAAAAAAATATACTGGAGTGCTTATATGCTGAAGGTATAAATGATAAAAAACTCTTGACAATTCCTATAGGAAGAGGTATCGCTGGATATGTTGCAAACTCAAAGAAGAGTTATCTAACTAATGATGTTTCTAAGAGTTCTATATTTGATCCATACTACGACAAAATAACAGGGTACCGAACAAAAAGAATAATTTGTTGTCCTATTCTTAATGAATTAAATGAGTGTGTAGGAGTTATACAAACATTAAATAAAAATGATGAATTATTTACAAGTCAGGATGTAAAAATACTGGAAGGTTTTGCTTCGACTGCAGGTATATTAATTCAAAATTATAATATGTATGCTATAACCAGTCAAATGAAGAATGGTGTAGACACGCTACTTAATGTTTCATCTATCATAAATTCTGAACTAGAACTAGAAAAAGTAATTGAACTAATTATTAATAAATCCTCAGAAATAACTAATTCTGACCGAAGTACTTTCTTTCTTTTTGACCATATAAATGATGAGCTTACTACTTACTTTGGTCAAGGCTTGAACAATATAAAAATAAAGACAAATAAAGGAATCGTTGGTGAAATAGCAAAAACCAAAAAACCAATTATTGAAAATAATCCTTATCAGAATCCTTATTTTGATCAGACTGTGGACCAGTCCACTAAATATTTGACAAAGTCAATTCTCGGCGTTCCTGTCTTAGACACTAATAATGAGTTAATTGGAGTTATTGAAGTCATTAATAAAAGAGATGGAAATTTTACGGAACAAGATTTATTAATCCTTAAAGGATTTGCTTCCCATATTGCAATAGCAATTCAAAATGCAAAGTTGTTTGGTGAGGTGTATAGCATGAAAAATTATTTCAATTTACTATTTGAAAATTTAGATAATGGAATTATAACTTTTGACAAAGACGGCTATGTTAAAACCATTAATTCGAAATTCTGTAACTTATTTGACATACAGAAAGATACTTATCTAAATAGGCATTTTGTAGATTTAGAGGCAGATTTTAAACACATATATCAAAACACTAAACGCATATTTGAGTCAGGAATTCGACAAAAACTAACTGGTCTAGAAGTATTAAAAAGTGATGATAAGAAATCAATTTACAATTTGAGTTCTCTCCCTATGAATAATATAGAAGGTGGAAATATAGGAGCCATAAATGTAATTCAAGATATAACAACCGAGACCAGAGTTCAGCAAAATTTAAGAAGATATTTACCAAATCATTTAGTCAATGAAATTTTTAATAAAGACGATTTGTCATTATTAGATGGTAAGTACAGAAGATGCAGTATTTTATTTTCAGATTTAAGAAACTTTACTACTATTACTGAAAAAATGGGTGCTATCGAAGTAGTTAAATTCCTAAATGGCTATTTCAGCACGATGGTAGATTCTGTAATTAAGAACAATGGCATTTTGGATAAATTTATTGGAGATGCTATTATGGCCGTCTTTGGAATCCCTTATCCAGACATAGATGATGTGAAAAATTCAGTGCTTTGTGCTCTAAATATGTTAGAAAAATTAAAAGAATTTAATAAGAGTAATTCTAAAGGTGTAACATTAGATGTTGGTATTGGTATTGCAACCGGGAATGTTATTTCAGGAAATGTTGGTTCGAGTAAAAGATTTGAATATACGGTTATTGGAGATTCTGTAAACTTAGCCTCTAGACTTGAAGGATTGTCAAAATTATACAATTTAAACATTATAATTTGTTCTTCTACGTATAACAAAATATCTGAAGACTTTCACTGTAGAGAAATTGACACCGTATTCGTTAAAGGCAAAAATATGTCTACTAAAATTTATAATGTCATTGAGAGTAAATCAAAAACACTAAGTGATTCTGTACTAGAATTTAATCAGCGATATTCCAGTGGTCTACAATACTTAAAACAGAAAGATTTTCAAAGAGCAAATGAATATTTTCTAAAAGCAAATTACATTGATCCTAATGATCAAGCAACTGTGATACAATTGAAAAAACTAGCGGATAAATTATAAAAAATACATCTTAATAAACAGATTTTTGGGTGCTAATTTTTCTATTTGTTGATCTGTAAACAAGTGGTTTGGTGTTGGTATATCATTTATTTTCTAATCCCGATTCACTAAGTACATATTATCTATTAATAGAAATAGAATTTGTCATTATTATTTCTTTCAGTCTTTGTATGTCTGCATCAAAAAATGCACCCATCTCAAGTTTTATGTTGCCACCATTCCTTTTTGAAATCATCAATATCTTTTCTTTTTGTTCAATTGTTTTTATTTCTTCGAATTTCAATGTTTTATAATTCGTATAAGAATTATTTCTAATAACAATTCCTTTCTTGTTCCAATGGACATAATTTTTGTGCCGCATCGATTTTAAAAAATATAGTGCTATCAAGAAATAACCTACAGCATTTACTCCACCATTGTATCTTGTGTTCTCAAATGTGAAAAAGTCGAAGATGCCAACAAGAATAAATATAAGCGAAAGACCTAATAACATTAACCACGGCCATTGAATAGATTCTTCAAAATGTATTCTTTCCATAAATTGAACTTTTAATTCTGATAAAACTATGCAATGTGTCTTTCATTCTTAGCCCCTTGTCCATGAGAAAGGTAGGTAAATAATCTTATTTAGCCAATCAACATAATAAGGTGTTTGAAAAGTTTTGTTTGGAAAAGATAGGCAATGGAGTGTCACTTTTGATTGTATGTGCCTCTGATAGGTAAAAGCTTTAAAAGCCCATTTTATATTTGAAAGAATATTTTCACCTTTTTGATTGAATTACTAAAGGCATTCGTAGAAATACTGTGAGCGTTGGTATAGACTACATGTCATTCGGTCAATATTTATCTATCTTTAGGATGAAAGAAATTCTCAACTG
>CALLFA010000051.1 GCA_937997635.1 uncultured Saprospiraceae bacterium
CGAGCGAGTTTACGAGCGCCCCAACGAGCGAGTTCACGAGCGCCCCAACAAGCGAGTTCACGAGCGCCCCAACAAGCGAGTTTACGAGCGCGCCAACAAGCGAGTTCACGAGCGTGCCAACGAGCGAGTTCACGAGCGCCCCAACGAGCGAGTTCACGAGCGCCCCAACAAGCGAGTTTACGAGCGCCCCAACAAGCGAGTTTACGAGCACCCCAACGAGCGAGTTTACGAGCACCCCAACAAGCGAGTTTACGAGCGCCCCAACGAGCGAGTTTACGAGCGCCCCAACAAGCGAGTTTACGAGCGCCCCAACTCTATAAGCTTTGCAAACGCCCCAAAAGTCCGTACATTGCTTTTGGTTTCGAACTATGAAAAGACAAGACATCAAAAGATATGGCGTTTGTCGATTAAGCCTTGTGCCGGTATGGCTTAAACCTGATACGAGGTCTATTCTCATCTCTCAAGTGCTATTGGGTGAATCTATAGAAGTTGTCTCCATTAAAAGTAAGCATTGGGTAAAAATAAAATGTCTGTATGACCAAGTCATTGGCTTTGTTGATCCCAAACAATTTTGGTTTTTTAAAGACCAAGAAAATGAGCCAGACAGATCCAAATATTCCATTGCTATGGAGTTCAGCCAAGTCGCTTTTGCTAAAGAATTATCGTTGAATGTGTTGTTAGGATCAACATTAACTTCATTTGATGGTATCTCATTTTATTTACGAGATTCAAAATTTAGTTACAGTGGACAAGCGATGGTCAAACAAGACAAACTAGTCCCGTTAGATTTGTTCAATAAAATCATACGTAGATTCTTGATGGCGCCAGAATGCAAAGGTGGTCGGTCTGTTTTTGGGATTGACAGCAGTGCTTTTGTTCAGTTGGTGTTTAAGATTTTTCATATTCAGCTGCCTAGATATGCCTACTACCAGGTGGACATGGGCACTCCGGTCTTGTTTAACCACGAAGCTTTGATCGGCGACTTGGTCTTCTGTGAGTCCAAAGAGGGCATGATCGATCATGTCGGAATTATCATTGATAAAAAGCGGATCATCCATGTGCATGGCCATGTGCGAATAGACAAATTAGACCAACATGGTATTTTCAATTTAGATGAGCGACGATATACACATCGGTTGAGAATCATTAAACGGATTGATGGCTGGTTGTCTTTGGATGCGGTGGATGAATTGGAGGTCGTTAAGAAGGATCTGTAGTTTGTGTCGCTGCAGGCTCGTCTCAGTAGTAGTGGGCTTTTCGAATCAGTAATATATTGCACTCGTATTCATTGAGAACACAGTTCCCAATGTGCGAGTTAGTATTACATTGCATCGTATTTCATTGAGGACACAGTCCCCAATGTGCGTTTAGTAGAGTCATAACTCAATAGTCAATTTTCGATTCCAACACTTTCCAATCATCAAAGACTTGCTGTCCTTCCTCTTGCAGGTATTGTGTTGTAGGAATCTGTCTATCCTCAATTGGGAGCGGTATTTCTGTGTAAATAAAATCGTCGTCAAATCCTGCTTCTGCTGCATCTTCTCTGCTGCTAGCAAAAACAATGCGATCTGGTCGCGACCAATAGATAGCTCCAAGGCACATCGGACAAGGTTCGCAGGAAGAATAGATTGTACAGCCTTCTAATTGAAAATCAGAGATATTGTCACAGGCATCTCGAATGGCGACAACTTCTGCGTGTGCAGTGGGATCGTTTGTAGATGTGACCATGTTATTGCCTTTACCTATTATCTCTCCTTCTCGATTTACAATCACTGCACCAAAGGGACCTCCTTCATTTGCTGTCATTCCTTTCTTAGCTAGTTCGATGGCTAGGCGAATAAATTTTGCATCATCCATGACTTAAAGATAAGTAAGAGTTGGATGACAAACCAATTCATTCAACTAAAGCATTAAATTTGTACAAACATAAAACAGATAGGATGTTTCACACTATTATACATACAGACCAGTTGGCTTCTAAACTTGAAGATCCTTCCATTCGAATTATTGATTGCCGTTTTAGTTTGGCTGATAAAGAATGGGGGAGAGAGCAATACGCACAAGGCCATATACCAGGTGCTCAATATGTCCATCTCGATGATGATTTGTCTGCAGAGATAATTCCAGGAACCACAGGTAGGCACCCTTGGTTGTCCATTGATTCTATATGTTCCTTATTTTCAAGATTAGGGATTTCAAATGATACCCAAATAGTGGTTTATGATCAAAGCCATAGTGGTATAGCTGCAAGATTTTGGGCAATGGCACTTTCAGTAGGACATGAACAAGTTTGTGTCTTGAATGGAGGATGGAAACAATGGAATGCAACAGACTTACCAATCAGTACACATGTGAAGTCATATGAACAAAGCAATTTTTTGGCAAGTCCGCCTATGTTGTCTTTAATAAACGTAGACGATCTTACTAGCCTTGATACTATAATAGATGCTAGAACTGAAAAACGGTATAAGGGAATAGAAGAGCCGATCGATCCGATTGCAGGGCATGTCCCAAATGCGATTAATATTCCTTTTTTAGGTAACGTTGATGAAAATCATCTTTGGCTT
>CALLFA010000052.1 GCA_937997635.1 uncultured Saprospiraceae bacterium
GGGTGTACAAGGGTCACCATCATCGCAAGTAGCACCAAGTAAGTTATCATCGAAATTAGGGCAATGATCAACAGTATCACAAAATCCATCACTATCAGCATCACCAACGAATGTGCCTTCACAAAGGCAATTTGAGGTATACACATCGTTAGTTGTACAAGGATCACCATCATTGCAGGATTGGCCTATGAGTGCATCATCAAGCCCTGCACAAACATCTAGGTCATCACAAATAGAATCATCATCTGTATCAAAATTGTTTACAGCTTTAGGAGTGACAAAATCACATTGAATTGACCAATTTGCTGCAAGGCTATTGTCCGATGCATTGAGTTTTAGCGCAAGGCTGTGCTCGCCATCAGTTGCCCTAGTGTCCCATGGTGCTATATCATCGAATGGTACTCGATCAACTTCATTTCCAAATAAGTCTAGTAGTCTCAAATTTTCTCCACCATCGTCTAAGCCGCCACCGGCACCTTCCCAAGAGGCATTAGGAGCAGACCCGTAGGCATTGATATAATCATTATTGAATCTTGCAATAACAAAATAGCTATTTGGAAAAATGACATCACTATCAGAAAATGTAAAATCAAATCCTTCGAAATGTAGGTCTGCTAGAAAAATTGGCAATGGACTCTTATTGACAAGTTCGACAAATTCGTCACTAGAATTAGCTGGATTAAAATGGAGTTCATTTATTTCCAGATCCGAATAATCTGGCAGTACATTAGGTCCGAATGAATTTTCTGCTGCTGGTGTGAATGGCACATCTTGCGCTGCCCAATTCACCGGCGAATCGTTGTCAAAGTTACAATCAATCAAACCAATACTCATTTCAACTGCATTCAAAGGCCATGGTAGTGAGTTGCCATAAGTGACAACATCTATCTCGTTACCAAAGAAGTCGGTCAATATGATGGACTCCCCAGAATTAGCAAGTCTTCCAGGAAATTGAATAGGAGCTGGTACTTGGAAGTGCAATGCTGCTGAAGCAGTGTCTTCTGCAAGTATGATGAACCCGCCAGGCGGAATGATATGGCTTTCTAGTATTTGCAATTCAACTCCACTGACTTGTAATCCTTGGATGTCTACAGGTGTTGTCCCTGTATTTTTTAATTCTATAAATTCTAAATTATTTGGACCACCGTCATATCGTATTTCATTGATGACAAGAGCTGATAGGTCTGGGAGAGTATTGCAGCCATTGAAGTCATTTGGCGCACCTGGCGTCACTGACACACATTGAGTTGCCCAGTTAACAGCTATGTCATTGTCTAATGTCAAGTCGATCAACGCAAGACTATGCAAACCATTATCCGCTAAAGTGTCCCAAGGCAATACGTCGTCATAATTGACAGAATCCAAACGCGTCCCAATTGGTGATTCTAGCTTTATTTCTTCACCTCCGTTGTCAAGACCACCACTATATTGACCTATGATATTGGGATTATTACCAAATGCATCTATGAAGCAGTCTTCATTATCGACTACAATTTTATACTCACCTGGCCCAATAAACGTACCGATAGGGAAAGTAAAATTCACCCCATCTGAAAATTTATAATTCGCAAGATTTATTGTGCCATTAGAACTGTTGTATAACTCTATGAACTCTGCGCAACTTCTTGCTGGATTGTAATGAATTTCTGATATCACTATATTGTCTTCCGTAGGGGTGACGGGGTCGTCTGCGATGAATGTAATTGCATCTGACCAGTGGCTCCATCTGCCAGAATCATCCTTGTGCCTCATTCGAACCTTGTATGTGCGACCAACTTGTAGTTCTTGCGTTGCGTCGTCAAATGAAAATGATGTACTATCAGTCAAAATTTCACCACTTTCCCAAACAGATTCTATTTCATAGTGTGGTCTACACCTGGTATTGTAAAAAGGATTTGATGGATCTGACCATTCTGCTATTCTCCATTCTAATGCTGCGAAAGTGTTTGCCCCTTGAGGATCTGAAAAACTGCTATTTGTAAAATCTAATTCATCAATGGCATTGCTGGCGCTTGGTTTTGTGATGGTAGGCGTATTAGGGATAAGAGGATCAAAAATATGGTCTGGTGTCGTAGAGCCTTCTGATACATTTAACGGATGTGGACCATCATTCATCTCCATATAAGCTGCTCTATCTCTAAACCATTGTTTGTACCATTCCACATGAGCATCTGCAGTATTAGGGCTTGGGCCATTGGTTGCATCATATACATGACCCCATCTAGCTTGGTCTACTTGCATCCAATCAGCACTTGACCCATATGTGTGGATAAGTGATCTTTCCTGATCTACTAAAAAATCAATTTGTTCGTATGGGTCTACAGTTGGATCAGAGTTATCATGATCTCCGTTTACCAATAAATCATAAATACACCGCATTGCATTTTGATAATCAATCTGTTGAGAGCCATCAATAAAAATATCGTTTTTTAAATGGACATTGGGATCTAATTGATTTCTTGTGAACACCCAATTGTCTTCTTGATCTCCCTGAGCAGCACCAAATGAATTGTCCATATCGGCCCACCAAGCAACATACTTGCCAGTGACAGAGTTATAATACTCTCTGTAACTGTGTTTGCCAATATAGTTGTTGCCATGCTGCCCATAAATGACATTGGCGATACGATCAGCAAACATCATCTCAAGATCAAGTTCATTGTCCATAAATTTTCGACCAGTTGGATTGTTAAAAAATTCTGGCTCAGCCCATGGTTCTATCAGTTCAGAATCAGGAAAATGACCTTGATAATCTAAATCTCTTTGTCTCGGGAGAGTACCTCCTGGTAGAATTGGTACACTTGTGTTCCAAAAATTACCTTCATCCGTTCGGCTATGTTCATCCAAGAGGTCGCCATTATAATCTTCCAAAATCAAATATAAGCCCCAGAAGTCTCCTTTTTGAGTACTTGTTGCAGATTGGTTTTGGTCATCGACAACTCTTAATTGTGTGTAGTTCACGTGCCTTTCAATACTGCCCGTTAGCTCAAGAATTTTGTAGATTAATGATTCTGTAAGTCCATGACCACCTTGATCGTGCACCCATCCTCCCGATAAAACTAATCTTCCTCTATCTACATCATATGTTTGGCCACAGTCATTTTGCGTTTCAAAAGAATGCTCTCTGTTCATCCTTACTCGAATACCAGGTTTTACCCTTCCTAAGCGACTTCCACTACCTCTTGGCCGAAATTGAATGTGATCATATACCCTACCGTCATAAATGACAGCGCCATATCCAAGTGAATCAGTACCCTGATACTGGCCATTTGGTCCGTGTTCTCCAACGTCAGAGCCTATGAATCTTCTTGTATTTTCGAAGTCGGAGAATATGGTAAGGTCTTGAATTACTGGTAGAGTAGTCAAATCAACTCCTCCTTCGGCTGGATATCCGTTATATATATAATATGCGTAGTTGCTTTCATCATAATTTGGGTCTGGATAAGTCGCACTAAATCCTGAGCCATTCGTTATCTTAACTCTATATCGTATCAGGCTTCTGTGTTGATGTTCGCTAGAAGGGATCAAAGCAGTAAATACACCATTAGATGCTGTTGAATCTGCGCCTATCCCATCATCTAACATGTCAACTACAGTCCAACCGGTATCATAGTTTGGATGGTCTTTGTGTTCAAATTCTGAGCCAGGGAGGAGGACCTTATATTCTAGTTTAATTTGTAGATTTGGAATTAATGCAAGGTTGTCAATATCTATTTCTGTTCGTACTCTGACATCTTCGGTTGACAAAGGAGTGTCTGGCGATCTTCTCACATTTTGTATGATTGGACGCTCATTAGGATTGTTGATGTAGACAGCACTATTGAAAGCACCAGGGGTATGTGCAGCAGCAGCCCAGCTACCTCCGTGATTTCCTGGCAGATTTACATTCACCAATTGAAGACTTAAATTGGCATCTTCCAAATGTCCAGTTGATGGCCATTCATTCCAATTGTCATAATCAACTAAATCGACTCTATCGAATGACGCATCTCTCAGAATAATGTCTTCTCCTGAATTTCGAAGCGCTCCTGACCATGGGCCAAGAACTGTTGAACCATTATTGTTGAAATGAGCATTAAAGTCATTGATGTTTTGTGCAATAATCACATACCCATTCCCTTGAATGGTTGTATTTGCTGGAATCTGATAGCTGACTGCATCATCTATAAACCATCCACCGATATTGACAGGTGATGAAGTCGTATTGTGAAGCTCTATATACTCTGTAAAATCTCCAGGAGTTTCTGTCCTGTAACTAACCTCATTGATGATCACCGAAGAAGGTGGAGCAAATTGAGCAAAAATGGAAATGGTAAAGCAAAGATTAAACAATGCAATGGTGAACCATTTTGAATTTCTTATTGACTGGTATTTCATAATCTGCATTTCAAATTTTCAATCTGGAAGTCCCTAATCGAGGCCCTCCATAACGGTTAAACAATGAGATAGATGTAGAATAAGGTGTAGTTATATCAGGTGTTAGTTCTAAGTCGGCGAGTGCTACAAACCTAAGTAATGCGCTTTCAATTGCACAAAAGCTTTGACCAATTCTTGTAGAAAGAAAACTACTCTCTCTCAGTATATGATAGCACATAAGTAATATAGGGTACACACTTGTTGAGACGTAAAAATAAGACATTGCCACAGTGGATGAAAGATTTTAACTTATTATCTAACAATTGTTAACGGAAAATGACAAAAAAACATGCTGGAAATTTTAATATATGCGACAACTTTATTAACACTTTAGTTATTTTGACTATACCTGTCGTACACTCTTAACGGTATGAAAGATGCTTAACTGATAGAATAAAGATTATATAGGGGTAAATATTCGCCTTTTCCCATTACGATTTAACCAGAAGATGATTATTCATTCATTAGGTAATAGCAAGGACATTTCACTTTTCAATTAACTGTAACTTTTTATAACTTTAGATTACGTATCGTTTAACTGAATCACTTTATTATGGTAATTCAATAGCATATGCATTTGAAAATAAGCTTCTTGTTTTATACGGTTTTCGTTCACTGTGTATTGGAGATGGGTATTCTAAACTCATTGGCAGCTCAAGAAGTCGATATTCTTAATGCCTCAGTAAATGAAACAGGTCAAATAGAACTCACTGTGGCGTCTACTCCAGACCAGTATTTTATCCTCAACATGAGACATGGTCTTGACAAATCATTTTCTAATGCGACATCGTTAACCAAAGGACAATCTGGTACGACAATTCTTACAGAAACGTTACAAGCATATCCAGATGAACACTATCAGGTATTGGCCTATGATGTCAACAATCCATTCGATACTGATGGTGATGGTATTGACGACTTGACAGAGTACGACAATATGCCAAAGCAGTCTCCGCTAAATCCAGCTAAATCAATAGATAGATCAGATGGTTTGATTGCGATTGATAACTACCAAACTTTCAGAGAACTGTCCGTAGTCTTTGATCACATACAGTGGTCAGAATTTCTCAATGAAAAAGTGTTTGTCAAATACATGATCGTCAACTTCCATTCTGATAAGCCAGAAGTCTATTTTGTCAATAGCAACAGATACGGTTTACACAGTCAATTTGCCAAAGCTATCGGGATTGAAGGCAACGGTGATAATGTGAAAAAAGGACAGGTGATTTTTCATCCTTCAAGTATTTCTGCAAATGGAGGACTTGGTACTTTTGCCTTTAATTACAGCAATGGACATGGTCAGGATTTTGATGTGGTCCAAAAAACGCATGAGCTGCTTGCCGCGAATATGCCATTCTTAAATAACAATTTGTCCTACTTTATTACCGATTTGAATGAAGATGAATACGAGAGAGATACTGAGCTTTTCGATGCCTCAAGAGTCCCTGTCGTTTTTGAAGAAACAATTTTTGGTGATTTGCAATATTGGGGGCTCAACCCTGCTGAAGGCTTTGGTTTCTTTAGACATATAAGTCTTGAAGAAATTCCTGATCCTAAAGATATTGTTCTTTATGAGTCGCTGCCTAATGCACTGCCACGTGTAAGTGGGATCATGACATCAGCTATTCAGACACCTCTATCCCATGTAAACCTTAGAGCCATTCAACAAAACATTCCCAATGCGTATATCAAAACGCCTCTTGAAATAGATTCGATAGCTGATCTATTGGGCAAACACGTGTATTACGAGGTGAAGCAAGACGGATTTACCCTACGTGAAGCATCTCAAGAAGAAGTCAATGCATGGTTTGAAACATTGAGACCTTTAGAATCGCAGACCCCACCACTCAATCTTACTGAAGAATCTATATTGCCTCTAGAGGATATTAGCTTTGATATGTCAGATTCTTATGGTGCAAAGTGTTCTAATATCGCGACCATGCTTCAGTTTGGTTTCCCTGAAAATACTACCCCAGATGGATTTGGAGTACCGTTTTATTACTATCAAGAATTTATGACATACAATGGATTCTTTGATGACATTAATGAAATGATGCAAGAGCAAGATTTCATAAACAACCGAGATAGTAGAGACAGGGTCCTTAAGGATTTTAGGAAAAAGATTAAGGACGCAGATATGCCAGAATGGATGCTGAATGAGTTGGATGCCATGCATAAATCATTCCCATCTGGTGTTTCCATCAGATGCAGATCTAGTACCAATAATGAAGACCTGCCAGGATTCAATGGCGCAGGACTGTATGATTCTAAGACTCAACATCCTGATGAAGGCCATATCTCTAAATCTATAAAGCAAGTATACGCCAGCTTATGGAACTTGAGAGCTTTTGATGAGAGAGAATTTGCACGAGTTGATCATTTTATTGCATCTATGGGAGTACTTTGTCACCCCAATTATGAAGAAGAGATTGCAAACGGCGTAGGTGTAAGCACTGATCCATTATATGGTTCAGAGAATACCTTTTATCTCAATTCTCAATTGGGTGAAAACCTGATTACGAATCCAGAGGCGCAGTCCACACCTGAGGAAATGTTACTTGACAAAGAAAACATTAACAGCAGTGATTTCGTCTTGGTGCAGCGATCTAATCTTGTGGACGATGATGCTATAATTTTAGGAGACATCTATAGAAGTCAGATGCGTGAGTATTTTAATGTCATCCACAATGAATTCGCCGTGCTGTACGACGCGGTGGACAATCCTACCTTTGCCATGGATATCGAATATAAAATCACTAGGGAAGGTCAACTTATTATCAAACAAGCACGCCCATGGACAAGTTTTGAAGGAAGTCCGATAACAGAAGATGAAGAAGACTTAAACGCTATTGAAGCACCACTTTTGAGTTTGTATCCTAATCCGAGCTCAGACTTCATTACACTTCGATGTGAAGAATGTCAATCGCTAGATGTTTACATATACGATATGATCGGTCGAAGAATTCCTGCGCAAAGACTTAGTGACGATGATGGAATCCAATTCGACATTAGGCAATGGATTCCTGGTATGTATCTTATGCAAGTCTATGCACAAGATGATGAACTTATTGCGACGCGTCAGTTTGTCAAACAATAATACATTGAAAGGCTAGTGTTTTAAAGTTATTTATACATTAAGGCTCAGAGAATCGGGATTAAAAATCTGCTGTTATTTTAGTTACCAAAGTATCTGCAATTTTAAATAATGACTCATGAGTCCAGCCAGCGACATGAGGTGAGACAAGCACATTATCCAATTGCAATAATTTAGTGAGTACAACTTTTTGATCAAGTAAAAGCGTGTTAAATTTTTCATTTTCAAAAACATCAAGACAGGCACCTGCTACTTTTTTTATCGATAAAGCAAACAGTAAATCTTCGAGGTTCAATACTTGTCCTCGTGACGTGTTGATGATGTAAACGCCATCTTTACAAGTCATCAAATAATCTTGATCCGCCAAATAGTGAGTTTCGGTAGTGAGAGGTAGATGAAAGCTGATGATGTCAGATTCTTGTCTTATCTGTTCAGGCGTTGCTTCTTTTACATAGTCAAATCCTGTTGTGTAATCAGATTTGTATTTATCGTAAGCTAAAACAGTGACATCAAAACCAGCAAGCACTTTTGCAAAGGAAGAACCCGTATGACCAAAACCAACAATGCCAACAGTCTTGCCGCTCAACTCTATACCTCTGTTTTGTTCTCGTTGCCATTCAAAATTTTTGACTTGTGTGTTGGCATTGTGTAGCTTATTAAATAAGGATAAGAGCATCCCTAAGGCATGTTCTGCTACAGCATTGCAATTGCCTTCTGGAGCGCTATAGACGCTCACTCCTTTTTCTTTTGCATACTCTAGATCAATGATCTCTAGGCCAGATCCAAGCCTGCCGATAAATTGGAGTGAATCTGTGAGATCTAGAAATTCTTTTGTCGCCTTTATTTTACTGTTGATGATGATGCCAGAATATTTTGGAAGTACTTCTTTTACTTCTTCGTAGGTGATTTCAGGTATGTAATCGACTTCCCAATATAGGTTTGTAAATGATTCCAGTAAATGTGGATGAACTCGATCTGTCACCAATACGTGATGTCTCTGATTTGCCATGGGGACAAAATTACTTGATCTAAAAGGGTTTCAATGCATGAATCCATAGAAAAGGAACGGCCTAATATACAGCTGAATACGAGTTAAAAGAAAGTCGCATTAAACATATTAAACTAATTTATAATTTATAACTTTGTTGATTGTCAATAGTATGTCTAAAAAGAAAGAAAATAAATCAGTTAAAACTCCTGCTTCTTCACTGATCAGGAAGTGTCAGATTGCATTGTTTGTTTTTGCTTTCATACTCTATGGGAATACCTTGACTCACGACTATGCCCAAGATGATGCTATAGTGATTACTGATAACATGTTTACGACTGATGGTTTTGCTGGCATTCCTGGTTTGTTGACAAAAGATACCTTCTTTGGATTTTTCAAAGAAGAAGGAAAAGCAAAATTGGTCTCTGGTGGTAGATACCGTCCATTAAGTCCCATCATGTTTGCAATAGGCTGGCAGTTTTTTGGCGAAAATCCATTCATTGGTCATTTATGGAATGTTGTCTTATATGGGCTGATAGGTATTCTTTTATTTGGACTCTTTCGAGAATGTAAGCTTGACTCAAAAACGGGAATTCCAATTATTTCATTGGCTGCGAGTATGTTATTTCTAGCGCATCCTATCCATACAGAAGTAGTCGCTAACATTAAAGGTCGAGATGAAATTATGGCACTGCTGGGAGCGATCGTTTCGTTATACGCTGTTTTTAAAAGTCGAAAAAAATCATCTGCTCGGTTTAAATGGTTGGCCTTATCTGGGGTTGCGATGTTCTTGGGTTGTATGTCAAAGGAAAATACGATTACCTTTTTAGCCATCATTCCATTGAGTTTGTGGTTTTTTAAAAAGGCAACAATTGGCGAAGCTCTAAAAGCTACTCTCCCTGCATTCATTGGAGCTGTTGGTTTTTTGATGATACGAACGATGATCTTAGGCGTGGACTTCGGAGGTGCACCTAACGAACTCATGAACAATCCATTTCTAAAAGTGGTGAATGGTCAATACGTATCGTTTGATACTGGAGAGTTTTTGGCTACCGTGAGTTTCACTTTAGGAAAATATATCCAGTTGTTGTTTTTTCCTCATCCATTGACACACGATTATTATCCTCGACATATTGACATTATGTCTTTTGGTGATGTAGCTGTTTGGTTGGCGATTGTTATGAATGTTGTTTTGCTTGTAATGGCAGTACTCGGTTTAAGGAAAAAGCGTGTTTATAGTTACGGGATTCTTTTCTATTTCGTAACGATGTCTATAGTCTCAAATATAGTTTTCCCAATTGGAACAAATATGTCAGAGCGATTTTTGTTTATGCCATCAGTTGGATTTTCACTTGCTATCGGGTATTTGATATTGACTAAAATAAAAAGCAAGTCAATGGCATATGGCCTCATTGGTGTTTTGGTATTATTGTTTACTGTAAAAACAATTCATCGAAATAACGCATGGAAAAATGACTTTACATTATTCAATACAGATAAGCACATTTCAAAAAACAGTGCAAAGATTAATAATGCTGTAGCTGGGTCATTATCCTCGGCTGCATTTGATGAGCAAAATATAGCGGTAAAAAACCAGCAATTGGAAGAGGCAGTCCTAAGAGCAGATAAAGCAATTTCCATACATCCGAATTATAAAAATGCCTATCTTATCAAAGGAAATGCATTGCACTATTTGGACAAATATAAAGAAGCGGAGATATGGTATGATAGGGCACTAAACATTGACCCGAGCTATGAGGATGCGATTAGAAATTCAGCTGTAAATTATCGAGCACTAGGACGTCAATATGGAGAGAAAGAAAATAACCTCTCAAAATCAATTGAATATTTGCAAAAAGCACAGGCAGTGTTGACAGAGGATTATGAGGTGCTTCGATTACTTGGAACGGCTCATGGAATTATGAGGAAACACACAGAGAGTATTAATTATTTCACAAAAGCACTTGCCTTAGAACCCAATTTGGCTGGTGCTCACGTTAATTTAGGCAAAGCATATATAAATGCTGGCGATGAAGAAACAGGCAATTATCACATTACTAAAGCACTAGAATTAGACCCAAATGCATTACAATAAATTATTGATCATTTTACTGTTGTCTTTCATAGCTTCTAGTGTATTAGGGCAAGTTTCCAAGGAGTCATGGATAGATTCCAAAATGGCTAAAATGACACTTGATGAAAAGATTGGCCAACTCTTCAGTATTCGCGCACATTCAGATCTAGGACAAGACCACATTAATTCTGTCAAAGCACAAATAAAAAAATATCATGTCGGTGGCTTGTGTTTTTTTCAAGGGACACCTGATAAACAAGCAGAGTTAACCAACGATTATCAGCGTCTTTCCAATGTTCCATTGATGATCAGCATAGATGGCGAATGGGGCTTGGGCATGCGATTTCCAAAAAGCACCATAAGTTTTCCAAGACAATTGATGTTGGGTGCCATACAAGACGACAATCTGATTTATGAAATGGGAAAAGAAGTCGCTGCACAAATGAAACGTATCGGCATCCACATGAATTTTGCACCTGTTGTCGATGTCAATAACAACCCAGATAATCCGGTTATAAATAATCGTTCATTTGGAGAGAATCGCTTGAAAGTTTCGGCAAAATCATATGCGTATATGAAAGGCATGCAAGAGGGTGGATTGCTGACTTGTGCCAAGCACTTTCCAGGCCATGGTGATACCAGCGTTGATTCGCATTACGATTTACCAGTCATCCCACACCAAAGATCAAGATTGGACAGTATAGAATTGATGCCTTTTCAGCAATTGGTTAATCAAGGGGTTGATGGCATTATGGTAGCACACTTAAGTATTCCAGCTTTAGATGATGCGGCTAATAGACCAACAACACTATCTAAGAAAGTCATTACAGATTTGTTGCAAGGCGATATGGGTTTTGATGGACTTGTCTTTACAGATGCGATGGAGATGAAAGCCTTGACAAAATTCTTCAAAAACGGAAGGGCAGAAGTAGAAGCAATCAAAGCAGGGAACGATGTTATTTTGTTGCCTGCAAATATGGATCTCGCGTTTAATGAAGTAAAAAAGGCGGTTGAATCAGGAGAAATAAGCTTGGAGAGAATTGAAAAAAGTTGCAGAAAAATATTAGAGAGTAAGTTTGATTTAGGCTTATTGCACACACCAATTGTTGCAGATGTCCGCCAAGTAATGGAAGATGTCAATTCTTCTGAAGCACTTGCGTTGAGATCAACATTGGTTGAAAAATCTATGACGATTGTAAAAAACGATCAAGCGGTTTTTCCGATTACAAACGTTTCAGATAAAAAGGCCTTGACGATCAGCATTGGTGCAAAAGGGAAGAGTGCATTTCAAACTAGGGTAGGCAGTTTTGTAAAAGCTGATCATTTATACATGTCACACGATAAAGTCAGTAGTCAGGCTGCATCTGTCATTAAGAAAAGTGCTTCGTATGATTATGTGTTTGTATCGATTGAGGATATGAGTAAGTATTCAAGTAAAAATTTTGGTCTAAATGAGGCTACCATTACACTGATCAATACGCTTGCAACCAAAGAGACCAAATTAATATTGACCGTATTTGGCAGTCCATATGCGTTAAAATATTTAGGTAATGTGCCGAATGTATTGATGGCTTATGAAGATGATGAGCAAACACAACAGATTGCTGCACAAGCCATTTTTGGGGTCTTTGAGGTCAATGGCGTATTGCCCGTGACAGTCAGTTCTGTCTTGCAAGAAGGCCATGGCATTTATAGTCCGCCATTGTCTATTCTTGGATACGCAACACCTGAAGAAGTCGGGATGTCTTCGGATTCTTTACTGCTCATTGATGACATTGTTGATGAAATGCTACGAAGACGCGCTGCGCCAGGTTGTCAAGTATTGGTAGCAAAAAACGGTAAAATTGTATTGCAGAAAGCCTATGGACATCACACCTATAATCGTAAGATAAAAGTAAAGACAGATGACATTTACGATCTGGCTTCCGTAACTAAAATAATGGCATCTACAATTTCATTGATGCGTTTGGCAGGTGAGGATAAGTTTAATATTTACAAACCACTCAAGCAATACATTCCAGAAGCAGATACAAGTAACAAAGCAGACATCATTATTGAGGACATTCTTGCTCACCATGCAGGTCTGGCAGGGTGGGTTCCTTTTTATAAGAATACGCTTGATCCTAATAAAAAGAAAGCCACTGTTGATGAAAAATATTATTCCAAGACATTAGTGGATTCATTTGACATTAAAGTCACTGATGATCTTTATCTGCGATCAGATTATAGAGACAGCATTTGGTCAAGAATATTAGGGACGCAGTTGCGGGAAAAACGAAATTATCGATACAGCGATCTCGGTTTTTATATGATGCACGAGACAATAAAAAATATCTCAGGCAAACCAATTGATCTGTATGCGCAGGATGAATTTTATGGTCCTTTAGGATTGACTGACACGGGGTTTAATCCATTGCTAAGACATGACAGCAAACGGATACCACCGACAGAAAAAGACAGTTATTTCAGAGGTCAGGTTGTAGATGGGCATGTCCATGACATGGGAGCTGCTATGCTTGGAGGTGTAAGTGGACATGCAGGATTATTTTCCAATACAGGCGATTTGGCCGTATTAGCACAGATGCTTTTGAATGGTGGCAGCTATGGAGGCAAACAATTTATAGAACCAAAAACGGTCAAAAAATTTACAGAGAGATATTACAGATCTACCAGACGAGGGATTGGTTTTGATATGAAAGAACTTGATGAGAATCGAAAACTGAATATGTCAGAAAAAGCAACGGAGTCAACATTTGGACACCTTGGATTTACTGGAACGTGCGTGTGGATGGATCCAGAAAATGATCTCATTTTTATTTTTCTATCAAATCGTACATTTCCAAGTATGAATAATAATACGTTTGGGAAATATGAATTTAGGCCTCGGATACAAACGGCGGTGTACAATTCCATATTAGGCAAGGATGAATCATCGTCTGTTAATCCATAATTAAAGCAACAGTGAAAAAAGAAATCTATAAAGAAAAGCTTGAATTAAAAGAAGTCTCTATAGATAATGATGTTCCTTTTACGAAGATCAACTGCCCGTCTTGTGATGAGCAAGTAACTGCAGATAATGTGGAGCTTGGTAAAGCTGTTGCCAAATGTGGGTCTTGTCATGTCTTATTCCCAATTGAGGACACGATTGCTTTACTGTCAACCTCACGAGATAAATCAGAAAGGCCAATGGTTAAACCTGAAGGGGTTGATGTATTTGAATTTAAAAATCAATTGGAAGTGGTGGTCAAGAGTCCGAGTAATTGGGTTGATATTGTTATGTTTATTTGGATTATGATCTTTCCATTAATTAGCGTAATAATTATGGCTAAGTCTTTAGTAGCTGGAAATGTTGACATAATTCCAATTGCTACAACTGTTTTTGCAAATGTAGTTCCACTGTATTGGTACTTCAAACGAAAGAAAAATAATCTGATCTTCAATATTAGTAAAGATACTTTAGATGTAGAGCGACGACCAATGTACATGATAAAAGATAAAAGTTTTAACAGGGAATCTATCGAACAGGTATACATCAAACCAGGCTATGGACTGTATATCATTATCAATGACTTTGGAGAACAAAAACATATTCCAATATATATTTCATACAATCCAGTTGTATTGCGATATTTAGAAAGGACAATAGAAAATTACCTTGGCATAGAAGATATGGATTATGCATAGTAGTGTTCCCAATGAATGAGTTTAAAGCAACATTTGATTATTTTCGTAAAGAAAGAATCAAGGAAATTAAGAGTTAAAAAACATGGATAAACTCGTATTATTCATTGACACAAATATAATTATAGACATTTTAGTGTTCAAATCTCCACCGTCTTCCATCGTCCTTTCTTAAAGACATAAATTGCCATCATAGCCAAAATACTAGAGCTGACAGCAATGGCTATAAACACGCCATTGGTACCCATGTTCATAGAGATGGAAAGTCCATACGCCAATGGAATCTGTATGACCCAAAAGGCAATGAAGTTTAAGATAGTTGGCGTGTAGGTATCTCCAGCGCCATTGAATGATTGACCGATGACCATTTCATAGGCGTAAAACACATAACCAGTAGCAATAATGATCAGGGCATTTCTACCTATGGTGATCACTTCAGGATCTTCGGTAAAGACACCGATAATTTGCTTGGCAAAAATGAAAAATACCAAAGATACCATGACCAAAAGCATGCAGTTATATTTGGCAGCTAACCAAGCTGATGCCTCTGCTCTGTCGGGTTGCTTGGCTCCAAGATTTTGTCCAACAAGTGCAGCAGATGCCATAGCAATTCCCCAGGAAGGCAATATGGTAAACATGATGACTCTGATGCTTATGGTATAACCAGCCAAAGCAGTACTGCCAAATAGAGCGATAATTCGTATCATTAAAATCCAGCTGCCTACCGTTAATAAGTGTTGTCCTGCCCCTCCAATTGCTACGCTGATCTGCTTTTTTATCATCTCCCATTTTAAAGCAAGATGTTTTCTGCTAATGTGAAGAAGTGCTTTGCCATTAGTCAATCTATATACTTGGTACAGTACCCCCATGCCCCTTCCGATGCTTGTGGCCACAGCGGCACCAGTCAATCCAAGTTCTGGAAAAGGACCAATACCAAAAATGAATAAGGGGTCTAGGATAATGTTCAAGCCATTAGCAAACCACAAGGTGCGCATCGAGATAGCGGCATCCCCAGCTCCTCTGAAAATGGCATTGATTACAGTTAACAAGGTGAGTACAATATTTGTGGCTAGAAGTATCTTACAATACCAAATGCCTTCACTAATCAGCGACTCGGATGCTCCCATCAAACGAAGAAAATCTTCCGCAAATGTAAATCCAACAATGCCAAGGATAATGGATACAACTATGCCTAGAAAAATTGCTTGTACGGCTGCACGATTTGCATTGTCTTTGTCACCTTCTCCTATACGACGAGACACCATAGCGGTAGCTGCTGCGGCTATTCCCATGGCAATGGACATAACAACAAACATGAATGACTCCACAATACCAATGGTCGCTAGTGCTTCGTCACTGCCTAGTCTAGAGATGTAGAGCATATCGATGATGGAGAACAAACCTTCCATCAACATCTCAAGCACTATCGGGACACTCAATATAAATAGTGCTTTATTGATGCTTCCTGTCGTATAGGAAGTTTCTTCCCCTTTAAGCGCGATGCGGATATATTCAAATAGTTTTTTCACAATGGTGGAGCGAAATTAAATCATTTTTCTTCCCTTTAGGCATTAAGGACAAATTGTGGCGAGGTATTATGCAGAAGGAGATTATTTTGTTGATCATTTATAGCGAGTTTGCTTTGTTTTGCTTTTCTTTGCACAAAATTTCATTTCCAATGGCACATCACGGAGAAGATCATGGTTACGGAAGGAAGGGAGCATTCTTTTTACGCTTCTTACTATTCTTTGCACTCTTTATTATAATGTTGATCTGGATATACAATAAGAATCAACAAGGACTTTAACTAAAGATAGCAGGGAGAAACAATCGATGATTGCTCGCAACAATCTCCTGAATAGAAGTTCTCTTGTCTTACTTCTAGAACTACACTTTTAATAATTACTGGGAATCAGATAGGATGGTATTAGACATTCCTCGAAACGTTAAGGTTTTATACATAAGGTTACCTTTTATCTTAGATAGGCATTCATTGTCGTAATCCAAGTGTAAAGATTCACGTAACACTTCATGTAAACTTTCAATCTTAACAATTATGAAAAA
>CALLFA010000053.1 GCA_937997635.1 uncultured Saprospiraceae bacterium
TACAAACTTTGGAAATATATTTTCTTTCTGGGATCGGATGTTTGGTACGATGGTGTATGATGATCCGAAGCAGGTAGTGTATGGATTGGACATTCTACCATCAGAAAAAGATGAGAATATATTGTATCAATTGTCAGTGCCGTTTCGCAAAGACGTTAAGACTGATCCGGATAAAGGGTTTTGGTGGTAGGGCTGTTAAAGGATAAAACATTCAGAGATTAAGGGGGATGTTGTCGGCGTTCCGCCTCAACAATGGATAACATTAAGGACATTAAGTGTGTCGCTGGAGGTGTCTCGCCTCAGTAAAAGGATGAAACATTAAGACGTTAAGAGGGATGTTGTCGGCGTGTCGCCTCAACAATGGATAACATTAAGGACATTAAGTGTGCGCCTGGAGGCGTCTCGCCTCAAACTAAACCAACTCAAATTGCCTTTCCAGATGCCTATTCACATCATGCGAATACATATATAAGGCACCAGTGACTGCCCCTAATATTGGTGCAACGATTATACCGACAATTGGAATCACAAATAATAAATAAGCGACAAAGCCTATACCAATAGCAGCTCCAGCATGTTGTTTAATGACATCAAAACTTTCCTTGATTGTCAGACCATATTGTTCATTGTAGTTGTCTAAAAACAAATGACCGATAAAGTAGAATTGAATAATAAGCATGACTCCTCCTTGCAGAAAAGAGAAGCCAATAATTGAAAAGAATATTTTAACAATAATACCTGATATTATCTCTAAAATCCAAGCCATAATACTCACCTTAATCATTCTCTTCTCGGCTTCAATAAAATCCTTGAATTTTGGTTTTCGATTATTGCCTGATAATATATTTATGGTATTGACGACACAATGAAAGATGATGACTTCTGCAAAAATAAGAATCAAATATTTCAAGCCACCGTTGACATGTAAGCCTTCACTAAAAAATTGCATGCTAGACGATAGTGACATAACGCTTGACTCAGACGGCCCATTTACAATACCAGTAAATAATTCGCCTACCCAACTGGCGAACGTTGATATAAACAGAAAGGAAATGATCAGTCCAAAACCAATGGATAGCCATAACACCCATTTCAAATTGAATAACCCTTTCCACAATTTATTGTCTTTGATGAACTGATTGCCTTCAATGTGTAGAGGAACAATCTCTAATAATTGCCCAAAATAAACTGGTAGTTGTAGAAGTGATTTGATCATATTCGCATGTTTTGTTAAGCGGTTTTGATTACACTTAAGGATTGGGTTTTTCTGATCACTTTATCAAACGACTTTAATTTACAACTTTTAGAATAATAAAGCTGGCATAACAAAGACGCCTCTACATCCAAAAAGGTTTATAAAACACTTTTAGAGTTGATGTCATTCATTCATTTTTCGACGAAAGACATTGTTATTAAGATGAATGTCATCGCAAGCTTCGAAAGAGAATATATTAATAGTAGTAGGAATCAACGTTTACAGAGTTTCCAAGAGGCGACCTAAACTTTTCTGCTCGAGAAAATTATTAAGGGAGGTCGTTCCTTAAGGAATGGAGCGTAAACACATTTAACAGCTATGGACTATGTCCAAGACTGTTGGTTATAGTCCGTTAGGCCTAACATGATTTATATCTGATCTGGCTTTTCGGAGTCGAAACGAAGGATTGATTCCTTGATCACGCCATGTTAGCTGCTGGCGTTTCAGTAAATCCCAATTTTAATTTTTTTATTATGTTTTTCTTATCTGCTATTGTTTCATTTTCCGAATCCTGAATCATCAATGATAAAAAAGGACTTTCTTGGTCAATAGCTTTGTCCATTATACTGATTAATCTTTTTTCTAAGGCCCTGTTATTAGAAATTATCTTTTTCATTTCTCTCCCTAATACAATTACTCCAATCTCATCATGTTCTAAATCGCCATCATACAAGTCAAAATGATTTCCCCAAATGAAATCAGATTCTAATGATGGGTAATTTAAACAAATCGAATTTATATCGACTATATCTTTTATTCGTCTACTTGGCCTGTCGTCATAAGCAATTAGTTTTAATATCATTACTCCAGGAATAGAACATGCCTTATATTTCTCTTCACCTATTTTTACTTCATTTACTCCAAATTCAAATGCTTCTTTAAAACCATCTAAATTTACTTTCGTTAACCCTTTACCTTCAATTATTACTTGACTTTCTTTTTCTATTTCTCCAAATGGTAATAGATCAATTTGCTTGTTATCTAGAGTTATTAGACAAAAAGTGTCTTCTGCGCTTTCTTTATACCCAAAGTTGCTCTTTAGTTTTGCTCTCAATTCGTTGTATTTTTTGACATCTGATATATATACACCAAAATCTATATCCTTTGTACCTCGTGAATTTTCATTGTTTGTAACATACCAGATATTTCTAGCAATTGCACCAATTATAAAGAAATCTATTTCCAACTCTTTACAGGTTTCACTTAATTGGATGAAGACTTCTTTTAGTCCTGTAATCGCAAGTGCGTTATAATTTATCTTGGACATATTCCTTGTAAATAATATTTGCTGTTTCTAAATATCGTGTATTTATATCACCTAATAAGTCTGCATAAATTAACATTGGCTCAACCAGTTGATCATTTTGTTCTTTATTTTCCCAAAATAATTCTGTGATTGTTATTTCTCCTTTATCATCCGGTAATATTTTAAGTCTTTTCATAACTTCTTCAAATTTTTGTGCTGTATAGATTTCGACCTTATCCGCAATTAGATACTCTGTTAATATTTCTGCAGCATTTACCCCGCCCCAAAATGTCTCTCTTGGTAGTTTCATTTTTCGCCAATTTGCATTTTTGTTAAGCCATCGGTATCTCTTCTTTCTAAGTTTAGGTCTCAGATTCCTATTGTATTCCTTCACCCACTCTTCAAACAATCTTTCTCTATTTAGAAATTTATATTCTTTCTTACTTTCTTGAATTACGTAATTTTCTTTCAATAAATCCTTTAAGACCACTCCTACTGTGGCAATTGTAACATTAGCCTTCTCGCCAATAAATCTATATGGCTTATTTATAAATTCTGGATTTATTAGAAATTGATAGATTACTTTTAATCCTGCTTTATTAAAGGCTTTTGTATTTGTCTTTAGCGTATTCCTGTTTGTTTTATTAGTTTGAATTAATAAGTACAGATATTGACTTCTCAAAAACATATTCCCTGCAGTATCTACATAAGCAATGTTATTTATCCTTAGCAACTCTTTTGCCTTAGGTGTGATATAATCTGCTATGATTATTAGTGGCTCTATATTTTTTGCCTGCTCGAGAATTCTAGGAACATGATTTGGAACAATCTTCTTCTTTATTTCCACAAAGTACCTATTTTCTAAATTGCCATGATAAATTGCAATTGCTTCGGCAAAGAATTTTCCATTCTCCACCATATTCTCTGTTAGTATTTTGCATTCAATTCCCTCCAGTTCATTTATCTTTTCAATTGCTGTATGAAGTATTTCATCTTCCATGTATGTAAATATACAATGTATGTTCTGAACATACAAGCTAAATATTCATACAATAGATTGAGAAGAACTAAAGCAACTCTTAATGATGAAGGTGATCATGATACACTTGGTTCGCTGAAGTTAATGTAAGGAGTAATGTATGGAGATTATAATCACGATGGTGATCGTGAGCTAGTAGCTAACAATACGATTTATTCATAGTATATCCCAAAAGAACCTTAGCTTAGCAATATCTCAAATTCACTATTATGCCAGACGTAGTTAATCCAGCAAAACCACTAACGCCAAGAAGAAGATACGGTAAGCGCTTAGCGGCACTAAGCAAATCTGATTCTCAACTTGCAGGGCTATTTCCAGATAGCGATTTGAGAGAAAAGGCAATTAAAGAAGGCACCACTGTCGAAAGAGTGATCGGTATACTATTAGATGGATATGCTGATCGGCCTGCCATGGGTGAAAGACGCTATGAAGTTTTGGTGGATAAGGGTTCAAACAAACAGGTGCGCAAATACTTGCCTTCCTACGAGACGATCACTTACGGAGAGCTGCACTATCGCTTAAAATCAATTGCTATGGCTTGGCGCAAAGTAGATACGTGCCGCGTTAATCCAGACGATTTTGTGATGATCATCGGATTCTCAGACATTGATTTTGCAACATTGGATATGTCTTGTACGTATGCCAAAGCGACTACAGTTCCTGTACAAAGCAGCACCTCAGGAGCAGACCTCAATGAGATGGTAGCGAATATCGAACCGGTTGCAATCGCAGCGACCTTAGATGATTTGTCTTTAGCAGTTGAACTTGGTTTGAAACAAGATTCTGTCAATCAGATTATTGTATTTAATTATGATGATCGTATTGACGATGAGAAAAGGATTGTAGAAAAAGCCAAAAAAACGATAGAGGAATCAGGAAAATCGAAGCAATTGTTTTCGATTAATGAGTTGATTGAAATAGGAAATGATCATCAATTTTCATACTTGCCAGCAGATAAAAATGATGGAGAAAAACGCGCTGCAATATTGCATTCCTCAGGCAGTACAGGTAAGCCAAAAGGAGCAGTCATTTCACGAAAGGCAATTATTGATACGTGGATAGGTCGGAAAGCTTCACTCCCTAGAGTCACCGTCCATTTGGCTCCGCTTAACCACATCATGGGTCGAACAAACTTAACCAGTGTCATGGGTATTGGTGGTACTGGATACTTTACATTGAAACCAGATTTGTCTTCCTTGTTAGAAGACATCCGATTGGCAAGACCGACATTTTTATCGCTATACCCTAGAATATTTGAAGTGGTCCACCAACATTTTCAAAATGAAGTAACGAAACGATTGTCTCTCGGACTCGGTGATAAAGAAGCCATTGAAACCACCGTGATGGAAGAGATGAGATCTTCTTATTTGGGTGATCGTTTGCTTTGCATCGTATTTGGTGCGGCACCAACATCTCAAAAGGTGCAGAAATTCATGGAAGAGTGTTTTGATGTGTTGATGATAGAAGGCTATGGCAACACGGAATCAGGCACAGGAAGCATTACCTTTCAAGATAAAATCAATCGTGAAAATGTGCTTGATTACAGATTGAGAGATGTTCCTGAATTGGGCTACTTTCTTTCTGATAAGCCTTTTCCAAGAGGGGAGCTTTGTGTCAAAACAAAATTTGGGATTAAAGAATATTATAAACAACCAACAGTAACGGCAAATCTATTTGATGAAGATGGCTATGCCTGCACGGGGGATATCGTTGAAGAAAGAGGGCAGGATCACGTTGTGGTTATCGACCGACGTAAAGATGTGCTCAAATTATCGCAAGGCGAATATGTAGCTGTAGGCGCTTTAGGCACAGTATATGAGGCGGGCAGTGCTGTCATTCACCAGATTTATGCTTATGGAAATTCGGAGCGATCTTATTTGGTCGCAGTCGTTGTCTTAGAAGAAGATATCGTCAAAGAAATGTTGGGCGACAATGCTACAGATGCACAGATCAAACATTTAATCCGAGATGAGTTGAATAAGGTTGCAGCTAAGGAAGAATTGAAACCATTTGAAATTCCCCGAGATTTTATTTTAGAACGCGAAGCATTTACACAAGAAAATGGGCTACTATCAAGTGTACGCAAACGACTAAGGCCAGCGCTTAAACGCAAATATGCTGCTCAGTTAGAAGCATTATATACATCTAAAGAAGATGCTGATGATGGTCGCATTGCTGCTTTAAAAGATCCCAATTCTACATTGACAACAGTTGAAAAATTGGTGGTGATTTTAGAAAGCCAATTGGGAGTAGAAGAAATCGACCATACGCAAGACAGAAGTTTTACAGAAATGGGTGGTGATTCATTGGGAGCATCTTTGTTCTCTTTATCGATCGAACAAGTCTTTGGTGTTTCTATAGCTGCAGACATACTGTTATCGCCAACTGGCAATTTGAAACAATGGGCAACTGATATCGAACGAGCGCAATCCGATTCTGATTCTGGACAACTTAGCTTTGCTGACATTCATGGGAAGAATGCCAAAGTGGTCCATACAAAGGATATTATTTTAGACCGCTTTATAGATAAAGGCATATTGGATACTGCCAACAGTTTGCCAACTGCTTCTGAAAAAATAGACACTGTTTTATTGACAGGAGCGAATGGATTTTTAGGGCACATTGTTTGTTTGGAATGGCTAGAGACATTGGCAAAGACAGGCGGGAAATTAATTTGTTTGATTCGAGAAAAAGACGATGCTGCTGCCTATCAAAAATTAGTTAAGGAATATGAGAATCTGGATCCTGTTTTTGAAGAGAAATTTAAGGCATTAGGAAAAGAGCATTTGGAAGTTTGGGCGGGAGACATTACTCAGCATAGCTTTGGAATCAACACTAAACTCTATGAACGACTGGCTACTGAAGTAGACAGAATATGTCATGTTGCAGCCCTAGTAAATCACAGATTGGCTTACAGACACTTATTCAGACCGAATGTGATTGGTACAGCAGAAATCATCAAACTCGCTTTATCGGAGACAAGAAAACCAATCGATTTTATTTCTACCGTTGGTGTATTTGGGATGTTGGAAAATCAAAGAGACATTCGCGAAAACGCACCTTTCAAAAAAGAGATAGAACTTTCAGATAATTATGCATCAGGTTACGGCACCAGTAAATGGTCAGGCGAATTGCTACTGCGCCAAACCAGTGAGCGATTTGCTATTCCAGTCAATGTCTTTAGGTGCGACATGATTTTACCGGATGCCGATTACATGGGTCAAGCAAATACGTCTGATATGCTGACTCGATTGTTGTACAGCATTGTTACTGTTGGTCTGGCCCCTCAGTCATTTTACGCTGAACGTAAAAGTGGACGAAGAAAAGTAGCACACTATAATGGCGTCCCAGTTAATCAATTGTCTAAAGCTATTGTGGGTGTACATACAGTCAAACAAGATGAGTACAAAACGTATCACGCCTTAAATTATCTCGATGATGCCGTATCACTGGATAGCTTTGTAGATTGGATAGAAAGTGCTGGTTATCCAATACACCGGATTGCTGACCACAAAGAATGGTACAATCGAATGGAAACAAAACTCAAAGCCCTACCCGAAGACAAAAGACAATTAACAGCATTGGATGTATTGATGGCATTTAGCGAACCAATATACGGTGGTCCGAATTGGGTAGATTGTAAAGAATTTGAAACACTGATCCATTCATTAGATAACATAGAGACCATCACACACCTTTCAGAATCATACATACATAAATATTTAAATGATCTTTCCTTATTGGGAATGATAGAAAAACCAAAACACATGAGTTCTTCACAAGTGATTACAAACGATAACAAGACGACAGGTTTGACGGTTAATGCTTATGCTGCAATGGAAGCCAAAGCAAAACTCGAACCCTATTCGTATGAACTGGGAGAATTACCTGAAGAGTATGTGGATATTAAAGTGTTGTACTGCGGTATCTGCCATTCTGACTTAAGTATGATCGGTAATGAATGGCGCAGTTCTCAATATCCATTGGTGCCTGGGCATGAAGTTGTTGGTGAAGTCGTTGCTGCAGGATCGATGGTTAAAAACATTAAAGTAGGTGATAAGGTAGGTGTCGGTTGGTTCGCAGGCTCTTGCATGAGCTGTTCAGAATGTATGCAGGGCTCACAACATCTGTGTCGCGAAACAGAAAACACCATCAGCGGCAACAACGGTGGGTTTGCTGATTACATGCGTTCACATTGGGCGTGGGCGGTCCCATTGCCTGAAGGGATTGACTTGAGTAAAGTCGGGCCACTGATGTGTGGAGGCATTACCGTTTTCAACCCTATGATTTTAGCAGGCGTCATGCCTACCGATAAGGTTGGTGTCATAGGCATCGGTGGACTAGGACACCTCGCATTGAAGTTTTTAAAGTATTGGGGATGTGAAGTCTATGCGTTTACTTCTAGTGAAAGTAAGCGAGAGCAAATTTTAGAAATGGGCGCAACTAAGGTGGTGAATTCTAGATCGAGAGACGAGTTGAAAAGCATCAGGGGTCAATTGGATTTTATCATTAATACCACGAATGTTACTTTAGACTGGGCTTCTTATTTAAAAGTGCTTGGTCCAAAAGGCAGATTCTACAACGTCGGCATGGTCCTCGAACCAATGGCTATTCCAACAGGCTTATTGATTGCTGGTGAACGGATTGTCAGTGGTAGCCCTGTTGGTAGTCCAGCCTTAATCAGTAAGATGCTGGAGTTTTCTGCTCGGCATCATATATATCCTGAAGTGGAGGAATTCCCAATGTCGAAAGTAAATGAGGCGTTAGAGCATTTGGAGGCTGGGAAGGCGCGGTTTCGGATTGTGTTGAAGAATTGAGCAATGCTTTAATAATAAAATTCGATGAGTAATGTGATGAGTGCGTTGTTGCGAATTTGTGCCGACGAGAGCGCTGTTGTGAGTTTGTAAATTACAGTGACAGTCTTCCAACTCTAATCAAACAACTCTTGTAAAACACTCAAACTATTTAACTTCCCAAAACCATCAATGTGTATGCGAAAGAAATTCACCAATTCTTTCATCAGTTGTTGACGCATGACTTTAGGAACTGCAAACAAATTAGAAATCCCATAGTCTTCAAATAGTAAACTGTATAAGTATTGGCTGATCTCAGGATTTAGACTATACACACTTGTAGAGTCTTGTTGTCCAAAAGCACCTTCCATTAGATTGAAGCTGTTGTTTGTTTCTGAAAAATTTGATGCAGGGGCAAATCCTAACTGCTGAGATAATTTGATTAAAAACAAAATTGGAAACAAGGCAATCGATCCTTCTGCTTTGTCGAGATACAAAAAACTGTCTTTGATAAAAGCGTACAGTTCTTCATTTTGTTCATCTTGGCTCAGACTTCTTCTGGTCACTTCTGTAATGAACATGCCAACAGATGACTTCAATACTTCAAACGGTAGTTCCTTATAATATACAAGTGGTTTGATTTCTTTAATTCGGGATAATGAAGTGCTGTTCTTTTTGTGATAAGCGACTAACTCCACAATTGCCATCAATTGTAATCCACCTGCTTTCGATTTCTTTTTATTACGGACGCCGCCAACGATGTAACTTTTTAAGCCGTACTCTTTGGTATAAATATCCTGAATAAGACTGGTCTCGCCGTATTTGATGCTCTTTAATATGACGCCTTCTGTTTTAGACAGCATGATGAATGGCTTTATCTTTTAGCCGATGTATCTCAATACAACAGAAAAGAGTAAAAACGGTTACAAACACATATTCATCTAAAGGTTTTTCTACCATGCCATAGATTAGGATCAACACAACCATTATTTGAAGTAAGATGCGCGATCTATCAAAATTATACATTAGCAAGTTGACCAAACATAGGAGAAAAAAGAATACACCCAGTGCACCATAGCTGGCACCAACCAATACAAATTGGTTATGTGGTAAAATCTTTTTTGTACTATCTGGAAAATGTCTGCCATACCATAAGTCACATTCATCTCTGATGTCTCCAGCGCCAATGCCAATCAGTGGATGTTCTTGCCAAATGTTCATACCTATGGACAATGATCGCAATCGTTCCCCATCTGAATAATTAGCGGCATCACCTTGCTTTATTTTTTTAAAATCATACAACATATAGTGCACCTTCTGTTTGACAGATGGTAGAGCAACATAAGCTGCAATAGGCATAGTGCTTAATAGAAAACCGATGCCAAAAGCGGCAAACATACCTTTCGTTTTACCAAAATATAACAGCAACAGGGCACCACCAATAACATATAAAATCAGTAGCCCCGAACGAACTGCGAGTATATGTAAAAACACAATTAGAAAAAGACTGCTAGCTATTAGAAAAATTCTGTTTCTACCAGTATGTCTTATCGAATAATAACCTGAAGCAATTGCAGCAAATGCACCCAACACACTAAACTTCACATGTGTCAAAGGAGTGAGAATTGATTTACCAACACCTATCCGGTCATGAGCTAATTCAAGCGAAAAGAAATAGCAGATCAAAACGCCTACCGAACATAGCAGGACTGTAACGATGAATGCCATATACAATAACTCAAGTTGTCTGGCGCTTAGTTTTGGATGATGGATGAATGCAAAAGGCAACAAAACAAATGGCGTTTTCAACAGCAGAATTTGGAGCCATGCAGCTAGATTGGCTGAGTTTATTATCGACAAGAGCGTTAGGACAAAAAAACCTGCCAGAAACAGAAACCTCCGATCACTAGATTCATAGCGGTTGAGATTAAAGACTTCCTTGTTAAATGCAAGCTGAAAAGGTCTCATCGAGACAAAACGACAAACACTTAACACGACCAATACCCATAAACAAATAGACACAAGAGCTTTGGAAAAAAAGATTGCGATAAGCAGTACATGTAATGTGCCAAGAAATAGATGCCTGTGTCTGAGGCTGTCGATCATGTGGTAAAAATAGCTAATTTATAAAGCTAGTAACCAACTCCAGACACTCTTCTTCCTTCTGTCTCATTAGTACTGCCTCTTCTTCACTCTTATCTTTATATCCCATAAAGTGTAACATGCCATGAGCAATGACTCGCATCAATTCATTTTCAGTCGAGACGCCATAGGTTTGTGCATTTTCTTTAACGCGATCTATGGAAATAAAAATATCCCCTTCTATGGGATGTTCTTCCAATTGAAAAGAGAGGATGTCTGTATAGTCATGATGATTTAAATATTCCTTATTAAGCTCCAACAAGGCCTCATCAGAAACAAAGACGTAATTAACTTGAGCAATTTCTTTTTGTTCTTTTTCTAATATAGCTTGAAGCCAGTTAGCTACTTCTTTTTCGTTTGTAAACGCAAATGAGTCTAGTTCTGAGTGGAAGTTAATGGATGAATCCGTAGACAATGACTAAAACTTGAAAAACATTTTGACGCAAGCACCATTGGATGAAAATTCTACTTTGTCTGCCAATTGCTTTATTAAAAAGACACCTCTGCCGCCAACGGTCTCGATATTTTCAGGGTGTGTCGGATCGGGAAGTGTTTCGTGGCAGAAACCACAACCTTCATCCATCACCTCTAAAGAGAGTCCTTTACCATTCACGACTGTGGTGTGAATGTTGACTTTTTTGCTCGTATCACTACAATTGCCATGAAGAATGGCATTATTTACAGCTTCAGTGAGACTGATAAGAATATTTGGAAACAGATCTTGTTTTACATTGTGCTGAGTTGTGAGGTTCATCACGAACGGCTCCAACTCTGCAATGCTGGAAGGGCAAGATTTTAGTCTTAGCATTAGCTTAATCATTATTTATCAGTCAAACGTGTAATTAATTCGCTTTTAATTCATTGTAATATTCCTCAACCAATTGCCTGTAATAAGGCCTTAGTGAAGGAGATATTGTTTTGTACATTTCTACCTCTGCTTCTCTCTTCTTAATGTATTCTTCTATTGCTGGTGGCACCTTTCTCTCTAGTTGCCTAGCCGTCTCGCCTTTACGTTTATTGTCAAATTCACGTTGACGATCTGCTTTCTCTACTTCCAACAATCGCGTTTCAATGTTTTGCTGTCTCATCAAAGTCTCACTATCCAACCGTTTATTAACCAGATCAATCTCTGTTTCGTTCATTTGATCTATGATTTCTTGCATTTCTTGAGACATGCCTTTTCCTTCTTCCCCTCGCTGTTGCTGCAGCTCTTCCAACGCTTTACGCATAGCAGCTTGTCTGGCAGCAGCTTGAGCCCATTCTTTTGCGCCCTTACCTTCTCCTTTCTTCAAATCTTGAGCCATCTTTTTCAAACCCTCATTCAATTGCTTCTGTCCTTCCGTTATTTTATCGGATGGCACGCTTCCCTGTTTACCTTTTTGCCCTTTCTTTTTGCCCTGCTTTCCATCTCCAGGCTTGTTACACATTTGATCACCGGACATCATCTCTCCCATCTGCTGTTGCATCTGTTCCATTGATTCGGCCAACATCAATGCAAGGTCATTCATGTTTTTCATTGCAAATCGTTGGTTTTGATTCGCTGTCGGTTTTTCTCTCTCTTCCAAATTCTTCAAAGAAGTTTTGAAATTGAATTTTATCTCAGACACTTTCTCTGTCACAAATGATTCAATCGCCATTTGGCGCTTACTCAATGCTTCGAGACTGTCTTGCACCAATTGGAAATCATCTTTGATTTTAAATTGATCCTGAACTAAGTCTCTGTAACGAGGCGTAGTCACATTGGTACGATTCAATTGACTGACTAAGTCTTCTTGATCGAATGATAATGTCACAAGATTCTCTAATAATTGGCGCATCGCTTTGATGTCTTCTTCTAACTGTTCTTGCTCTCCAGAATCCATTTGCTCCTCCATCTTTTTTGCCATCTTCTTCATTTTATCAGAGGCACTCTTTTGTGATTGAGAAGCACTTTTCTTGTTTTTCTGCTCTAACTGTTCTTGGCTTTCATCCAAATCTTCTTGTATGTCTTCCATATCCTCTTCATTCTCTTCTCCAAGATCTTTAGGAAATTCTAGCTCTTCATTTTTCTCCTCTAGCTCTTCCATTTTTTCTTTAATCTCTTCAAACTCCTCGTTGATTTCTTCTTGCTCTTCTTTTAATTGCTCATCTGGCTTTTCCTCATTCTTAGTGTCTTCACTAAGTTCTTCTTGCTTTTCAGCCAACTCCTCTAATTCTTCAATGCGGTCTTGCATTTCTTTTTCTACTTCCAACTGCTTGAATAACTCGAGCATACGTTCCATCTCCATTTCCATTTGCTCATCAGACATTTCCATCTGCTCCATCATTTCAATGGATTGATCTTTATTGAGCTCTTGCATCAACTCTTCAATTTTTTGCATGAGCTCTTGTTGCTCATCACTCATGACCTCTTCAAACATTTCTTGGAGCTTCTCTTGCTTTTCTTGCAATTCTTCTTCTCTCTCGTTAAATTCTTCTTGGTTTTCGAGGTTCTCTTCAAATTTCTTTTTGGCTTCCTCTATTTTCTTTTCCAGTTCTTTTTGTTGTTCGAGCATTTGCTCCAATTCTTTTTTGTCTTGCCAATCCATCTCCTTTTCATTCAGCATCTTGTCTTTGAAGTCTTTCATTTGCTCACGCAACTTCTTCAACTCCTCAATGGATTCTTCCAGGCTGCTTTTGATCTCTTCTTCATTTTCATCTTCCAACTCTTCAAATTCTTCTATCGTCGGCAGGCGGTATGTCATGGTACCTGTCTTGGCAGATTTATTACCATTTACACCATCATTATCAAAAACTTCAAAATAGTATTCCACTTGATCACCAGGCATAACCTCAAGTGCACTTATATCAAACAGATAATCATAAGGTGTTTGTAATTTGCCTTTGATTTCCAGTGGGAGTGCTTCCTTATTCTTTTCTAACCCTTTCTCATCCGTGATACGGTAATGAAATTTTAGATTATTCAAACCATAATCATCAGAAGCTTGACCGACGAAATACACAATATCGTTTTCCAAACTGTCTTGAAACCTTTGGACAGAAATCGTCGGATGATTATCTGGAATCACATTTATAGAATAGGTAATAGAGTCACCTTGCGGCATAAAATTATTGGCAATAAAGACCTTATAAATTTCATCTCTGTATTGGCGCTGTGTATGTCTAAATGTATTTTCACCTACCTCTTCTGCCTCCACTTTTTTACTGTTGAAACTAAGTCCAAGATCATCTGTATGCTCTGTTTTAAAATCCCAACGAATGGATGTACCCACAGGAACAATCACATCGCCTATGTTCGCAATTGACTCATCTGTACGACCTGTATAAGATGGATAATCCAAGCGTAAATTAAAATCGACCAATGCTGGTTTAGGCATCACTTCTAATTCGTAAGACTTGGACTTAACGTTTCCAGAATAAAAATTAAACTTGATCGGCTTCTGTACATTTTTGAATGTATATCTGAATCTGTCCTTTTCTTCTTTTGTCATTCTGTATTGATAACTCTCCACGTCAATGAAGACATCCTCTGGAAGAGCTTCGCCACCAGTGTTGACATCAATCACAAAATCCTGGTGTTGCAACACAGACAATTCGTCTTGCAAAAGCGTAAATGAAAATGGAGCAGCTCGTTCAAATTCCACATCGTTATTGATGATTCTGTAAGTGCTGTCTTTTATCAGACTCGGCGCACCCCACAAAATGGCTAGTAGCAATAAAAGTGGAGGTGCAGCATAACTCAAATACTTGCGATTCTTTTTTAAATCAATCGCTGTCTTGAAGGGAACAATGTTTATTTTCTGAGCCTTTTGGTTGATACTCGCTTCGATTAGGTCGCGCTGAGTGGCATTTTGACTTTGCTGTTTTAATTGAAGAATATTCAATAATTTGTCTTCGACATTACCAAAGTGATCTCCAATAATAGAGGCTGCTTTTTCATGACTGATGACTTTTCCAAGATTGAAATAATGGAGAATCGGCAAAAAGACCCAATAGACCAATGAACCGACAGAGGTAAGCAAAAAGCCAAAAAACATGACTTTACGAGCTCCTTTTCCTAGATAGAACTGATATTCTATAAAGTTAAACACGAGGAAAAGCAACAATACCAAGGCAATAGAGAATAAAATGCCCTTTATTAACCTATTCGTATAGTATTTACGAATGAAGTTATCCAACTTGGCGATTAATAGGTGATAATTATCTTTTTTACTACTCATTGACATTCTTTAATCATCAATTAGATGAAAAACACTTTTTTATTACAAAAGATACGGGGTACAAAAGCCCAATATCGTAGTTTTCTTCCTGTCTGTCAAGCTTTTATGTTAGCCTTAACTAGACAATAGCTGCTTGACAATGGTAGAAATCGCTTTTCCGTCCGCTTTTCCAGCCAATTCTTTGGATGCAACGCCCATAATTTTACCCATATCCGCCATCGAACTAGCGCCTAATTTATCGACCACTGACTTCAAATAATCCGTCAACGCAGCCTCGTCCATCTGTGCAGGCAGATATTTTTCAAGCACCTGGATCTCTTCTTTTTCCACTGCTGCTAAGTCATCTCTTCCTTGCTTTTCATAGATATCTAGTGATTCTTTTCGTTGCTTCACGAGTTTTTGTATCAATTTGATCTCTTTTTCTTCCGTAATTTCTTGGCCTGTACCGTCTGTCTTCATCAACAAGATCGCTGCTTTGATGGCACGGATACTTCTCAGTTTCGCCTGGTCTTTGGCTTTCATTGCTTCCTTCAGGTCACTTGTTATCTTTTGTTCTAAGCTCATTCTGTTTGATTTTGAATATCTATGGTTAATTGAATAAAGTCCTCAACGCTTAATTGTTCAGGTCTTTTTGAAAATAATTCACTTTCTAATAACGATTTTTCTTTGACAAATGGTTTGAGCGTGTTGCGCAACATTTTTCGCCGTTGACCGAATGCACCTTTCACAACAGTTCTAAATGTCGATAGTTGTACCCTTTCGGGCAATGAAAGCTGGCGTTTCAGATGGATGACGCTCGACTGAACTTTAGGTGGCGGATTGAATGAGCCTGGCGACACTTTAAAAATTGTCTTCCCAGTATAAAACACTTGATTGAGCACACTAATGGCACCATAAGTTTTAGAGCCGTGAGGTGCTATAATTCGATCCGCCATTTCTTTTTGAAACATGCCGATGATATCAGAAATTAAATCCTGATACTTCATCGCTTTAAAGACAATCTGACTGGAGATGTTGTATGGAAAATTTCCCAACAATATGAATGGCCGTTTATCAAAGACGTCTTCCAATCGCACTTTAAGAAAATCCTCTGGAATAATTTGTCCTTCATTTAAATCATAATTGCCATAAAGATAATCAATCATATCCCGATCCGCTTCCACCGCTTTCCATTCTCTACCAGACTCGATCAAGTACTTCGTCAATACACCTTTGCCCGGACCCACTTCAAGAACGGGCAGATCAGGATCCACATCCAAAGCTGTCTGCACAATGGATCCTGCTAGAGATTCATTGATCAGAAAATGCTGACCATATGATTTTTTTGCTCTCATTAAAAATTATGCTCCAATTAATGCAGCTCCAAAAACACCAGCACTGTCACCAAGTTTGGGTTTTAAAAACGGCGTACGTACCACTCGTTTATTGAAAATATGGTTTTCTACTTCTTTCACACCATGTGTATACAGTTCATCTATATTGCCTAGGCCACCACCAAGCACAATCGCATCTGGATCAAGGAAATTGATGATCACCGAAATCGCCTTACCAAACATTTGGAATAAGCGCTCCATCGTGTGTGTAGCAATCGGATCTGACCCTTCACGATAAGCGTTTACAATCGCTTTCATGACTTTTTCTTCGCCTGCATGTTTAGCATAATACCTTTGTAATGCCGGACCTGAAATCACATTCTCTACACAGCCAATACACCCGCAATAACAATCTCCGCCACTCTCATCCAAAAAGTTGTGTCCCCACTCTCCACCAATGCCGTGTAGACCAGTAATCACTTTGCCATTAACCACAACACCACCACCACAACCACTGCCCATAATTACCCCAAAAACAACCTCTGCATCGGGCACAACATCGGGTACGATACCAATCTTTGCTTCTGCAACTGCAAAACAATTTGCATCATTCGTCAAGGTCACGGGAGTCCTGAGTGCTGCTTCGATGTCTTGCTTCATCGGCTGCCCATTCATCACCACCGTATTGCAATTTTTCATCAAGCCCGTAGAAGGTTCCGTCGTCCCTGGAGTAGAGAAGCCGATATGCGCTGGAGTAAGACCAGTTGCTTCTTTAGCCTCAGATACAACTTTATTGATTTGTGCAATGATGTGGGGATAGCCTTGATCAGCTTCTGTAGGTACTCGTCGTCTGTCAATAATCTCTACCTTAGTGCCATCTAGATGAAAAACAGATACCTCTATTTTTGTTCCTCCAAGATCAACGCCCCAAATTGGATCAGCCATATGTTTTGCTTTATACTAGAAGCTTAAAACTACGGAAATATTAGTAATGTGTGTGATCTTGAGACGGGACGCTTCAACGATGCATGTGATCTTGAGGCGGGAAGCCTACAAGGACGTACTTGAGCTTGAGGTGGGGACTACTACTTTAAGGGTGCACTTGAACTTGAGGCGAGACGCCTTCAAGGACACGTTAGACGGACATTTATAAAATTGTCTTCTAATTCTTTTAATATTTATTACATTGACTAGCTATTACTGAACTGAAATAAGAATATGAAAAGTCAACCAAAGCCAATTATCAGTACACCAGCAGAAGGACGTTTATACAAATTAGGTGCGCACAACAAAACTGAAGTCATCTTTAAAGCGGATGGAGAGGAAGTAAATAATCAATACGCCATTACTGAATGGTGGATCGATGAAGGTGGTCCAGGTCCTGATGCACATGTGCATGAGACGAATGATGAATTAATGTATGTCCTTCAAGGTCCAGTTACTGTATTGATTGATGATGATTGGAAAGAGCTAGAGACAGGCAGTTTGGTCGTTATTCCTTGTGGAACAACACATACGTTTAGCAACAAGTCTGAGCAACGAGTTGGAATCCTTAATATACTTCTTAATGGCTCATATGAAGCGATGATGCCTCAAATTGTTCAATTGTTTTCGAAGAGGTAATGTGGTGGCTGTTTCAGACTTATCCCTTAGGGTATGCCGTGATCACCGTGTGTTACTTAATGGTGTTCTTTTTACTAAGATCTTATTTTATTATGAATTTATTAAAGGGAAGATTAGCTCTCTGTCTCCTGCAGGTACGAGGCCGGCAGTGTGCTAATGCTGGAAGCTAAGCGAATTCTCTTTCGGACAACCTTTCGTTTGTCCCTGATTTTTTTGGATGACGCAGATTGCACTGATTTTTGTATTATCTATCATAAACCAATCTTTTGAATTTTAGAGATTTGCTTCCAAAATTGTCTGAACAAGATGAGTAAGATCTTATGATGTTCATGATTTATTTTTTAGTCTTTTATTAAATACCCTATGATATTGAAGGCGTTCTCCACCAAAATTGATCAATAATCCATCAGCAATATTATATGCCTCGCAATAATTATACACAAGTGGCATCTCCAACTCCCTTGCAAATGATAGATCTTGAATCGAAAATTCTATAGCCAATGCTCTTTGATATACAAGCTCCTGAAATCCATTACCTATATTACTTCCTTAGCACAGCCAATAATTTTATGAGTCAATTTATTTATATCATCATCATCCATCTTGTCTATCTTAATATCCTATAAATCATGTTCAGACATTTTGACTTTGACTTCACCTGACTCCTGTATAGTAGCATTCACCACCACTACACTACTTCTTCTCAACACCAGGATCCCGATTCAAAAACTCATCATATAATAGTGTATGCCTGCTCTCTAATGGCACTTTGTATCCTCCAATAAACAAATGATAAATGTCTGTTCGTGTTTCAAAAGGATCTCCATCTGAGACAAATACGTTTGCTTGTTTGCCAATATCTAAACTTCCTAACTGATCAGCAATGCCAAAAATTTCTGCGGTATTTATGGTAATGGCTTTTAATGCTTCTTCAGTACCCATGCCGTATGTCGCTGCGAAACCAGCTTCATATGGTAAGTTTCTGACGTTCTCATAAGAGTCTGTGCGGAGTGCGACTTTGACTCCAGCTTTGGCCATCAAGCCAGGGTTTGCATAAGCAATATCATATTTGTCGGATTGTCTGGATGGTATTGACATGACTGGCCCAACGATCACTGGTATTCCCGCTTCTGCCAGTTGGTCCGCAACTCTATATCCTTCTTTTACACCTGTCAACACAGCATTCAATTCATTTTCTTGAACCCATTTGATTGCAGCTTCTATGTCTGCTTTTTTATTGACTTCGATCATGATTTGTTTGTCTCCATTGACAACATCTATCATGGCATCCATTGATGGATTATATCCAGACTTTTTTTGGTTACTTGATTTCGAAGCAGCATCAATTTTAGAATAGAGCTTCACTTTTTTCCAAGATTCGTTCAATTCTTTTCTTGCCTTTTCAGAATCTTTTTTAATGTCTTCTTCTGACCGTCTGTCACGTCGTCCACGTTTACCTGAACTTGGATAATTCATGACGACTGCTTTATAGCCTGCAAACATTTGTTGAGGTGTATATCCATGGAGGTTGATTAACGCAGCAGTGCCTGGGAATCGGCCTCCTGTTGGTTTGACAATCGCACTGGTAATGCCATTGACTCTCGTTACAGGTATGGCGACACCATTTGGATTGACTGCGGTTAATGCTTCCATGTGTGGGATAAAATCTCCAATCTCGTTATGGTCTACAGTGAGACTCACAGCGCCTATTTCTTGTAGTCCAAGTTGTGTACCCCCATCGATGAAGCCTGGATAGACAAATTTGTCAGAGCAATCGACAACCGTGACTCCATTACCCGCTGAAATGTTTTCTCCGATCTGTGCGATTTTACCATCTTCAAGAAGTAAGTCGGATTTGAATGTGCCATTAGTGACTGTCACTAAAGTCCCATTTTTCAATAAGAAGTTTCCTTTTTCGGATTTAGTTACTTGCTGGCTGTATAGCATCGACACACTAAAAACAAAAACCAGCGTATATAATATTGAATGAATTCTCATGAGAATGGAAAATTAATGTTGGTGAAATAAAAACTCATAAACGCCTTCCATACACCTGTGCTCATCGTGTGCATCTAACTCATGGAAAGCAGGAAAAGTCTCATCTGGATTAATGTCCAGACGCATGTCAGCTGGATCTTTATTAATGTCAAATCGTACAATACCGTCTACAATCGTGTATTGTGGAACTGCATATATGGATAATGGATGATTTTTAAATACGGCAACATCACCATCTTTACCGACTTCAAGCGACCCGACTCTGTCGTTTATTCCTAATTGGATTGCAGGGTTTAGCGTGATTAATCGCAAGGCTTCATTGTCCGTAAGGTCACCATACTTTTGTGTCTTTCCAGCTTCGTGATATAAGTGCCTGATCAGCTCACCAGAATCAGAATTGATAGAAGTCACAACACCATTTTTAGTTAATATTGCTGCGTTGTAAGCAGTAGAATAATACACTTCAAATTTATAGGCCCACCAATCTGCAAACACAGATGCAGTAGCCCCAAACTCTGCCAACTCAGGAGCAACTTTAAATCCTTCATTAACATGTTGAAAACAAATTTGATTGACACCATAATCTTCGAGCACATCCATCAACATCAATATCTCATCCGCTCGATAGGAGTGACAATGGATGATGATGTCTCCATTTAAAATATCTGCTAATGTTTGTTTTCTTAAATTGTATTCGGGTGCAATGTCAGTGTTTCCGCTATTGTATTTTTTCCATGCATGTTGATACTCTCGGCCTTCGGCAAATGCTTTTCTGAATACTTGTTCGATTCCCATACGAGTTTTAGGTTGTATGCCATTTCCTTCTCCATGGACACGCATCGGATTTTCTCCAAGAGCAAATTTGATTGTTCGGGGTGCATCTTTCATTTGGTAAGTGGTGGGGTCTTCTTCTCCATAATGATGCTTCATGGTTTCGCATTGACCGCCTATGGCATTAGCTGAACCGTGCATCGCGTGAGAAACCGTAACACCTCCAGCAAGAGCGCGATAGATGGATACAGAATATGGATTAATGGCATCACCCACAAAGACTTCTGCAGTTACAGGTGCAGTGGCTTCATTAACAACATCAATACCTGCATGTGAATGTGCATCTATGATGCCAGGCATGACGTACATACCATTGGCGTCAATCACTTTGACATCTTCTCCTACACTGAGGCCTTCACCTATTTGTTTGATTTTTCCATTACGGATCAAGACGTCAGTATCTTCTTTGACGCCATCGGTAATTGTAATGACTGTCCCATTCTTAATGAGGACATCACCTGTCTGTGCTGAGGAGAATAAACCCATCAGGACAAGACATATAGTTGCGATATAATTTTTCATAGTTTTCATGTTTAGTTAGGGTCTTTTGATCCAGAGACATCTGCTGTCATCATACCATTTGCGATATTGACAGAACCTTCAAATTCGTCTTCGTCAACGATTAGGTCAACCACTATGGGTGCTTGCCCACCATTCATTTCTGCGGTCATTTTAATGGTGACATTGCTACCATCGACTTCTACAGAATCGAATTCTGTTTCATCACTCATGTCTGTTGTCATAGAACCAGTATACTCATCACCTGATTTTTCCATATTTATCGTCCCTTCTATATCCATACCGTCTGCACTTATTATCAAACTCCATGTTCCTGCTAAGTCGACAATAGCATCTGGATCTCCTTCTTTTTTCTTCTTTTTTTCTTTCTTTTCCAGTTCATATTTTTTACCGTCTACAAACACATAACGAATGTTTGCGTCTTCTTTAAAATAGGTGGTGTCGGTAACGATCAAGTTGGCGAATCTTCCTTTTTCGATTGTTCCGGCAACTTGTTGAAGTCCAAGTACTTTCGCAGGATTAGTCGTCAATGCTGCTAATGCTGCATCTTCAGACAGTCCTGATTTGATCATTCTCATGATGTTTTTCTTTACATCTCCAGCTTTTGTTTCTGTGACAGAAAAAGAAAATGCGATACCGTTTTTCTCTAACTGGGCAGCTTGGGATTCATATTCTTTTTTAGACTTATTGGCCCTTGCTTTCAGAGCTTCCGTTTCAGTATCTTCCTTCATTTTATCATCTTTCATCTCATTCTCTTTTTTATCATCCTCTTTTTTCTTGTTGTCTTTCGCTTCTTTAGGAAGGTCTAAGGAAATGACGACAGGAACATTCTTTTGTTTGAGACGATCTGCTAATTTGTATGCTTGCTTTGCGTTGGCAGCAACCATATCAAAACCTAATTCTTGTTGCAATGTCATTGCTCGACTTAGATCAAGTGTTTTAGAAGTGTGGAAAAACACAGGAATCGATTTTGCCGTCACATCATATAAAGATTTTATCGTCTTATCGAATGTCGGACGTTTGGTGCCAGCTGGATTAGCCATAAACTTTTTCTCGTGTTGAGCAGCCAATTCTGCTTGCTTATACATTTCTCTCCATTTACTCATCACACCTATGGTTGTAGACGGATATACTCTACCGCGAGACGCCAATAAAGACCCATAAAGTGACATGTCTTGAAGCAACAGCATTTCTTCTGGTGAATCGCCACCTAGAAAGACTAATGATCCTTTACCTGCCATCATCCTTCCTTTTGGTACAACGTGTGCAAGAGTGAAGCCTACATTCCGGTAACCCTCAACTGTTTTCTGTTTTGGGTTTAGTTTTTCACCTACAGAAACATCTGGAGTGATGCCTGCAGCTGCAGGAGGAGGATCATACCTTTTGACATTTTCATTGTTTTGTCCTTTTTCCTCTTCTTCTTTCTCTAATCCAATATGTGACAATCCAGCGATAAACCCTGCATAAACAAACATGCTGTCGGCAGCTATGACTTCAGCATCAAATGGGATTGAAAGATTTGACCCAACCTGTTGTATATATCCATCTTTTATAATGATGGTAGCATTCTCCAATGTCGTTCCAGGTTTGACCACAACATTTGCATTCGTAAGTGCAAATGTAGCTGTGACATCAGGAACATCTGTCTGACAAAAGATAGAGCCACAAACTCCAACAAGAAGGCTACAAATAAAATATATGCGCTTCATATTAATGATTTTCAGAAAGGTATGAAAAAAACACCTATTGGAAAGCAGGGATGAAGTCTAAACAATTCATTTACATGTTGACAACTGTTATACCCAACGGATTTGAGTATATTAATACCTGAATTGTATCAAAACTATTCTGCATGATTGCGACTACTGTTTCCTTTTTATTGATGTCTGTTTTTTTATTTATTTCTTTTTTACATTTCTATTGGGTGCTTGGAGGGAAATGGGCAACAGATCGAGTCTATCCAGAACAATTAGGTCAATTACGTCAAGAGGGAAAAATGAGTGGCTTTATGACGTTCGCAACCTTAGTAGTGGCAATAGCATTTATGATCTTTGCCTACTTAGTGGCTGCATACAATGGAAGAGTGGTTTCATTTTTGTCTGAACAAACAATCAGATTTTTATTGATTGGTTTAACAGCAGTGTTCACAATGAGAGCAATTGGTGAATTTAAATATGTTGGATTTTTCAAATCGGTTAAGGAAGGCTTGTTTGCGTATTGGGACTCAAGGGTGTATTCTCCGCTTTGTTTGGCGATTGCGATATCACTTGTGGTGTTGTTGTTTTTCAGTAAGATATAATTCAGTTTGAAGTCGATACTTCTTGTTGGCAAAAATGCAAACTTCGTTAACCGTTGATTTTAGAACCCTACCTACCCATCTTTTACTCATTGCTCAACGAACAAAAAAAGCCCAGAATTCACATCCCAGGCTTCTTATTTATTCCTTTTACAATCGGTTTATCTCAACCGAATTATCTTTCCTTGGTATTGTTGACGCTCAGTAGTTACTTGATATATCATTGTACCAATATAATCTAAATCGCTAAGGTCAATGGTTTTTTGGTTGTTGCCTTTTCTCAAAGACAAAGACTCTTTACGAATTAACTTGCCACTCATATCAAACAATTGTAAGCTTGCAATTTCATTTTCTTGTATATCCAAACTCAAATTAAATTCATTTGTAAATGGATTCGGTGAAAGTTCAACGCCAGATGAAAATGCACCTTTAAAGCGTTCAATATCTCTTATCAATGTTTGCAAATCAGTTCTGCTTTCCAGATCTATATCTCCCAAATCTCCAATTTGTATACCAACAAGATTCATGTTGTAAATAGGCTCATCGAGTACGACTGATGAGGTGATAAAGTCTTCAGACCACGGTGAATTAGGATTGGTAAATGCATAATCAGCATCTGCAAATAACCATTCTTCAGCAGGAAGAGCGTCAGTAGTCTCTGCCAGATAATCGACAAGGAATTCAACATCATCAATATCGACATCGCCATCCATATCAATGTCTGCTGCTAGTAAACGGTATGGATCTTCAATTCTAGAAAGACCTGTCAAATGTTCAAATAAGAGAATACCATCTGCAGTCGAAATACGATCTGCATAAACACTTGCATCAACTGAAGCTGCAATCGTTACTGGTTGGCCTATTGGCACATTCGTAAGAATATATTCACCACTGCTATTGATGTCTACACTTCGAGAAAACAAAGATGCTGATTCGATTACTCTCTCTTCTGTAACAAACTCTGTTACATAAAATTTCTGTCCAGCATCGTTAATAAAACTATCAACCACGACAGGAACAACCACAGTTTCAGTTGTCGATTGACCAGCTACTTCAGGGCCTTCAAACAACAGAGATGCTGAACTGATCGCATTGCCATCGACAGACATGACACTACCGAATATCATGCCCATACTAGAGGTATCTGTTTCTTCATGAGATGTAGAATCCACATCCATTGTATAAGCCATTGAGTCTACTCCCATTGAATCTATATCTACCATGCTGGTATCAACAGGAACATCAACACTCATTGTATCCATATTCATCTGGGATGTGTCTACGGGAACATCCATCTGAGTGGTGTCTAAAGGAACATCAACCATTGAAGAATCATAAACCATAGAGTCTTGTGGCACGTTTGGCATGTCATCTACAGGCTCATCTTGACCTCCTTGTTCATTCCCATTGCAATTAGGGATGTTGGCTCTATTGTTTTGCACAAAAATACCAACTCGACAAAAAGATTGGTTTCCGTTATCGTCTGTGACGTATAAATTTAGCTCATTAAACCCAGCAGTCGCACAAGTAAACTCTAGTGATGTCTGCTCACCAGCTGCATCAAATGAAAAAGAAATATCTGCACCACAAGGGTGATAGCTTTTATGATCGAGGTCATTTGCCCAAATCAATACAGAACCATCTTCTGGAACACCATCCCTATCTTCATCAATTGGCATTAAGGCGATTGACACAGAAGCGATGCAAAATGGTACTGGAGATAAATTGTTATTCACTTTAATGACTTGTGTATACGTTGCTGTAGACCCACAACCATATTCCACTGTATACGTTACCGTGTGGCTACCTGCAGGGTAATGACCACTGGCATTTGCTCCCCTATAATCGGAATAAGATGAATTATTTGTGATCTTATAATCTTGATCACAATCACTAGCACCAACAGTCAAATCTGGGACATTCACATATGCTCCTGTACACGAACTTGCTTTTACTTCTATCTCTTGTGTTTCGTAAGCGTGCGGCACTTCATCGTTGATCAATTTGATGGTTTGGAAATGCTCATAGTATCCTTGTACGGGATAAGCATTTGGCTTATACACACACCAATCGATCACAGTCCACTTTCTGATAATTTTTTTGCACCCACCACTTATAGTGAATAATTGATCTTTATACGTGTGTATCAAGTTAGAACATGAACCTCTAGCATACTGTGGCTCATCATAATAGTTAGGAAGATTTTTTGGAAGAATGTTGGGACTGCAACCTTCTAAGACTAAGCCGTCCCTAGGCCAATAAATTGTTGGTTTTTGGCTTTGTTCACCGACATATATTGTCTGAGTGCATGAGAACCATTTTCCTCCTGATTTATGTTTCCAGATGCGCTCAATGTATCCTGTCTTGCATTCATTGATGTGTCTGTGTACTTCTGGCTCTGGTAAGGTAATGACCTTGCCATAATAATCTTTAAAGTAAGCAGATCCATAAGCATCCAGATATCGTATATCGGCATCACAATCGAGCCATTTATCAGGCGGACAGGTAATTCCAGTAAATACATCTTCTGTTGATGAATTGCTTAAAAGGGAAGTCGTGCATAGAAAAGCACAGAATAAACTGATTGTTAGCTTGTTCATGGTTTTTGAAACTTTAGTCGGTTGCGAATTTAACACCTCAAAATGAATTAATTACATATTGCGTATATAAATAATATGTAAAGTGTTCGTCAAGACAGCAAATTCAATAATCGTTTCTTTGGAGAATATCATATACATACATTTATTTATATAACTATCTCTATGTCTGCAAGTTATGTTACTATCAGCTAATTTGGTATAATTCCAATAAGTAAAAAACATATAAATGTCCTTTTCATATGATATGTCGTCGCAATCATATAGCGTTGAATTGTTCTCATTACCCCTCTGAACTAGCGCACGACCATACACCTAATGGATGACGGTCAACCTGTACCAGCCGTATAGTCAAAGCCCATTCATTCATATACAAGTGCTGCTTCGAGAGTAGAAATGTCTATCGATTGAAGATTGATCTCTTGATATGAATTTGGCTCTTCATACCACTTTGTCTTAATAAAAGGTTCAATTAACTGGTCGTACTTTTCTGACAACAAGGATTAACAGTTTGTCTCAACTACTCCATACTTCAGAATTTAAACTAAATGCTTCACTGGTATTTTCTTTTGCACTAATTTGTTCTTCATGGAGTATCAATGTAGCTATTCTTATCGTCAAAATAATATGGCCAGAATTATATTCAGCATTTTATAGATGAAAGGACTATTTAAAATAATAAAATGGGTCATTGGCGCGGTCATAGCTCTCATCATTATTTCTATATTATTATCGATACTGTTTCGACAAAAAATAGAAACTGCCGCCTTAACACAACTGGATAAAATCACCAACAATCAACTGCAGTACGGGGAGGCCAATTTCAATTACATCAATTCTTTTCCATCCATCTCCTTAGACTTGAGTAATCCCACCTTTTATGACAACAATTATGATGCAGCTTTGGAGCTGGAAGAATTTCAGGTGCGGTTGAATATTTTTAAATCCATCTTCTCCGATCCCGTCATTAGTCGTCTTGTCATTAAAAATGGATCTGTGACATTAAAAGAGCGCAATCAAAAATGGAACATTGAAGACTTGATGACAGGCTCTGGAGCTCCCTCAGAAAATACTGGACTTATCAATATAGATGAACTGATAGTTGAAAATTTTAAAGTCGTTGTCGATAGAGGCACAGCTGACCAAATTACACAGTTTACTTTAGTGGATGCTACTATGGAAATGAGCAGCGACAATCAACAAGTGAATATTTTTGCCCAAGGTCTGGTGTCCTTCGATTATGTAATCAATGATTCAGATCATCAATTAATTGACATTAACGATTCTTTTCAAGCTGATCTCAATTATAATAAATCTTCAAAAATTGTAACCATAGCTCCGAGTCAACTCGACCAAGGATTAACCTTAGAAGGCTGGTTCAATACGCTAAATTCCAAACGAGATATTAGACTTGATATTCGCAATTGGGATATTAATAAATTAAATACTTGGTTATCAGAATCAGAGACTGATGTTGAAAAACAGCTACGAGTCGATGGTAAATTAACAGGGCTTATTTCTTTTGATGACATTTCTGCTATCGACTACACACTCTATATAAAAAATGGAGAAGTCATAAGGGGAGATGAACATCAGCTTGTGTTATCAGATATTCAATCTACATTAACAGGCAACCAAGAAGAATTATCTTTTAAGCAACTCGAGTTGGAAGTTGATGATGAAAAATTAGTTGCAGAAGTAAATTATTCGGTTACAAATAATATGCTTACTTTTTTACGTGTGAATGGTAATGTTCCTGCGAAAAGTCTTCATACTCTTTCTAGAGATTCATCATTCCATGACATTAAAGGTGTTGTAGGACTCACATCATTTGTCATTACAAATTATCCCTTAGAATCGGAACAGTCAGTATTGAATTATGTAAAGCTAGAAGGTGACATTAAGCACATAAAGTTGAATTCTAATACTGGCAAAGAGCTCCATATTAAAGAGGGCAACGTAAAAAATATTGGGGAGGAATTTCACTTCGATCATCTTCAAGTAGAAATGGACAATTCAGAATTTGAAATAAATGGCCATTATGTCATAGAAGAAAATAGAAATGTCATTAAGTGTTCAATTAATGGAGATAAAATACAAGCAACTGATTTACTGTCATTCAATAATTCCACAGACACCACAACCACACAATCTAATTTTTTAGCAGACAATAGATTTTACCTCACACTAGATGTTGACAAACTTTGGTTTAATAAAATCAAAATGGGGAAAGTCAAGGCGAAACTTACAAGCATCAATGATGTACTAAAAACCAATTTCGAAGGCAGGGTGTTCGAAGGTGATGTAAAATCAGAGGGTCGTCTTGAATTTGAAAATGGCAACTATCATTATCACTTCTCTATAGATGGTAAAAACATTGATCTGGAAGAATGTTTGGATCAGAATGAAAATTTTGGTCAAGAAGTCATTTCCTCTGATAATTTAAAAGGCGACTTAAATACTTTATCCACATTTGATTTTTATTATGATAAAGAGTGGAATTTGTTACCAACAAAAACAAAAGGACTTATTTCTGGAGAGATAAGCAATGGTCGCATTCAAGACCTGGAAATGATGACACAATTTTCCAAATTTGTGAACATTAAAGATTTGGAAGAAATCAAGTTCACAGAAATAAATAACTACTTAGAAATTAAAGGCAAAAATTTATACATACCCACTATGTTTATTCAGAGCAACGCAGCCAATTTTACCTTAAGTGGTTATCACTCCATTGAAAATGTGCAATTGTATTTCTTAAAAGTAAATGCTGGCCAGATATTGGCAAATAAATTTAAAAAGCACGATCCAACTAAACCTCCAAAACCTGACAGACGAAACGGTATGTTCAATATGCATTACGTAGTCAATGGCACCAGTGAAAGTTATGAATACAAAAGAGATCGCTCACGTGTGAAAGCTGCTTTTAAAAATGGTGAAGAAAGAAAACGTCTTATTTACAATGAGCTTGTCAGAGAGTTTGGGCAGAACGAAAGGCTTAGGTTTGAGGAGATTCAATAATTTAGGTCAAGTGACAAGTTCAAGTGCAAGTGTCAAGTTCAAGTATCGGTATTTTCTTTGGCATTGACTAAATCGGAAGGTGTTTCCTGGTATTGCATTCAAGAAATGTTTCATTTTCATATGTATGGCATTATTGCTGCTGCTTTGATGCAATTGTGGATGAAAAAAGCAAATTTAAAACTGCAAATGGTTTTGTTGCAGAGTTTGCTGAAAAACCAAAAACCTATTGGACAAGTATATTTGGTGGGACATGTTTTGGGTTGATTAGCCAAATTTATTTTTTCCGAACTTTAGATGCCTCTTGCTCAAGTAAGCAATAGTAATGTAAGAATTATACAGATGTTAAGCCTAAACTCTATTTAGAACAGCTTTATTCCCCTACCTTACTAATCTCAAATTTTTGACATGAAAGAGGCTGCAACAGTATTTTTAATTCTAATTCCAGCGATCTATACACTTATCGTAGGAGAAGCCATCTATGCTTATGCCAAGGGTAATTTCAACTTCAGGAGCCTTGACACCATTTCTAGCCTAAGCGCAGGGATGACGAATGTCATTAAAAGTGTACTTGGATTAACCATTATCATAGTTGGATACAAATTTTTCTTTGAGCATTTTGCATTGGTCGAAAGACAGAAAGGGTGGGTTACATATTTGCTTGCATTAATAGGTCTTGACTTTGCTACGTACTGGTATCATCGGTTAGCGCATCATGTCAATATATTTTGGAATAGACATGTCATCCACCATTCGGGTGAAGAATTTAATATGGCGACAGCATTGAGACAATCCATCTCTAAGTTTGTCAACATCAGTGTATTCTTTATGATACCCGCTGCTATTTTGGGTGTGCCTCCAATGGTGATTGCCATCGTGACGCCTTTCCATCTGTTTGTGCAAGTCTGGTATCACACCATTCATGTTGGTAAATTGGGTTGGTTAGAATACATCATCGTGACGCCTTCTCAGCATCGTGTCCATCATGCGATTAACAAAATCTATATGGACAAGAATCTGTCTCCTGTCTTCTGCATATGGGACAGACTATTTGGCACCTTTCAAGAAGAGTTGGAAGAAGAACCATGTGTCTATGGTGTCACCCGACAAGTAAAAACTTGGAATCCCATTAAAATAAACATCAGTCATCTGTGGCTACTGATTAAAGATGCATGGCGAGCAGAAAACGTATTCGACAAATTTAGAATTTGGTTTATGCCAACTGGCTGGAGACCAGAAGACGTCAAAGAAAAATATCCAGTTGTATCAGCAGATCCGTACACGTTTGAGAAATACGATACCAACGCTTCATTGGCCATTAAAGTCTGGTCGTGGTTTCAATTTTCATTATTGGTATTCATGCTTTTCCATTTGTTGTTCATGATTGTAGAGATAGGTTCACCACAAATTTATATCTATGGTATATTCATGCTCTTTTTTGTGTACAGTTATACAACGTTGATGGACTTGGATGCTTCTGCTATGTGGTTAGAAATCATTAAGTCAACCATAGGCATTGGGATTATTTACCAAACTGGTTCTTGGTTTTCCATAGACAGCATGCTTCCGTTTGGCACCGTCATCTTTGCAGCATACTTTATCATATCAGCAGCTGTTGTTTCCTATTTTGTCCATTTCGACTTAGGTCAGAGGAATGAAAATTTCGGTGGTGAACTAAGCACCAACTAATCGAACGGTTAAAAGCGCTTCCCAACAGATATGCCAATCAATCCAATCGCTCCTTGGCCGGTAGGCTCTCCTTCCGTACGTACATTCCATTCCCAACCAAAACCAAGAATAGGTCGAATAACAATATCAGATGACGTCAAGATGGTGTAGCCAATACTTGCTGTTGGCTGCAATACGGTAATGCTTGTTTCGCCTTCTGTCATCGTATCGACATTGGTCCAATCAATATTGCTAAACCAAAAGTCATTCTTAAACTCCAAATGCAAGCCACGAAAGTCATTCTTAAAATAATGCTGATAGCCAACACTAAAGCCTGGACCACCACCCACTTCAGTCGTCTGCACCCCAAGGTCACGATGATCGAATGAATTGTAGCCTAGGCGTAAAGCAACTCTTCCGTTGTCACTTATTGCTCTGTCAATTGTAATACCTGGAAGTATGCCTGTCGGATACACTTGCAGTTGAATAGAGACATCTGTTGTCCTTTGTGCTAGTGATATCTGCGCAAAAGATATGAGGCCAATACCCAATATTATCAGTTGGCTAATTCGTTTTTTGAAATGGATCATTAATAAGGCGGTTTTATGATTTAACAGATCAATATTAGGAAAAATATTTATGTGCTCTGGGATATTATTCAACAGGTGCTTAAAACAGATGTCTCACCATTGGCTACTAAGTTGAAAATTTCACGGGTTACGGATAATTGTTTGCAGTGCCTCTCGAAGGAGGAAGATGTGCTGTCATTACATATTGGGCAATCATGGAATCCTTTATGGATAGGCCTCTTGGGCTACGTTCTACATTACAACCTACACGTAGATTTATAAATCAGATTAATAACCATCTTGCCTATGCATCAGCTTTTCTACACTAACGATTTTGATAAAATCATCTATTTCATACAACAGTCTATATACCCCAACCCTAATTCGGTAAATATCATGTTTCCCTTGTAACTTTTTACAGTTTGTGGGACGAGGATTTTCTGATAGTCCTTTCATTGCTGAGTATATTTTAGGTACATACTCTTTGGGTATTGTTCTTAATTTTTTCGCCACATTTTTCTTAATCGTGACTTTATAACTCATCGAGTAATCCTTCTGTTTTTAATTGCTGCCCTAATTCTTCTAAGGCAATACTGTCTTCATCCTTTACAGCCTCAACCATTAATGCATCATAAAAGTCTTCCCAAATTTCACCATGTTTTTCTAAATCGATTTGTACAAAACGCCTCTTATTATTTCGATCTGTTACATATAGTATCCCTTCCATTTTAAATTGATTTTACTTTATCAAAGATAACGCTATTTATTTCGTTTTGATTCCTGGTAAACTTGCAGATTTTGTTAGTTCTTTAGAGCCTACACATGAAACAAACAATATCAGAGGTAGAAAATGTTTTATATTTCTTATAGATTTCTTCACCCTCCACTAACAATCTCCATCAATGTCGCACATATAATCGCCCCATAAGTACCCAATGCATATCCAAGCACAGCCATCAATACCCCTACAGGTGCAAGCGAGGTCGAAAAAGCAGAAGCTACCACAGGCGCAGAAGCCGCACCACCCACATTTGCTTGGCTACCGACAGCCACAAAGAAGAATGGTGCTTTTATCAGTTTTGCCACGATAAGCAACAAGGTCACATGGACAAGCATCCATACAATGCCAATGGCAAACAACCCTAAGTTTTTGAAGACTTGGCCTAAATTCATTTTCATGCCAATGGTAGCGACTAGGATGTAGATAAAAATACTCCCCCAGCGCGAGGCCCCAATTCCTTCCAGTTTTCTGAATTTTGTAAAGGACAAAATGAGTCCAAAGGTGGTAGATATAACGATGAGCCAGAAAAAGTGGGACATAAGAGAATTGAGTCGAATTTTATTAAGTGTTTCTTCAAATCCTTTCATAAGAGGTGTGAGGATATCAGCGCCAAGATGTGAAAGCGCCACGCCTCCAAAGCCTACAGCCATTAGTGCAAATAAGGTTCGGGTAGAGGGCATCTCCAAGATACTTGCACGATAATCTGCCACACTATTCTTGAGGTTTTCTATCGAAGAATTATCCGCTTTGAGCCACCCATCAATCTTGTCTGAGATGTTTGCACCATACAGCAAAAATCCCATCCATATATTGGCAACGACGACATCGACAACAATCATCGTCCCGAAGAGATTGTCCTTTACTTCATAGATTTCTTTCATGGCAGTCTGATTGGCTCCTCCTCCAATCCAGCTGCCTGCCACTGTCGACAAGCCTCTCCAAACATCATCAGGATTTCCACCAATCACATTGGGAGCTACATAGGATATGACAAGTAAAGCAATAGGTCCACCGATAATGATCCCTAGTGTCGCCGTCAGAAACATGATGATTGCCTTAGATCCTAGCTTGCGTATGCCGCCAAAATCGATACCCAAACAAAAGAAAACCAAACTGGCTGGTAAGAGATATCTGGATGCGACGTAGTATAAATTAGAATGTCCTTGTACTGCTTTATAATCAGAAGCAGGAACACCATGCTCACTTAGAAAATCTGTAATGCCATCATAACTCAAGCCTCTTGGAAGTATCAAGTTATGTTGTGCTAGTAAGTCAGTCAATCCATCGGTATACCAGTGGGGAGCAATCAAGCCCAATGGCCAGTTGAGTAATGCAGGTATAAAATACGCCAACAATAATCCTGGGACAAACTTGTAAAACTTCGTCCAAAACGGCGTTTTTAAATGCTCTGTATGGAAAATCAGAGCCAGGACAACAATGAGAATTCCGAATGTAACGGCATCACTTGTAAAGACTGGCGAAATAGAGAGATAGGGCATTGTATATTATTATAATGGGAAAATACACTTATCTCTACAGCTAATATTAATAATTCTCTTTTAAGTTATTCAAATGATGATGGTTGTGATATGTCATCCAGAGCAATAATTCTCTTACAGTTAAATTACCTAAAAGAGGATGTGGCAATAGATGATCATCTAACTCCTGCTCTGTCCATGCATCAATGGCCTTACTGACTTCATTGCTTTGAGCTTCAAATTGCGAAAGCAGCGACATTTTTTCCGTACGTGGATGTTTATTTCCAGTTGGGACTACATTAGGAGGTATTGCAGTTAATTTTTCACGATAATGAGCAACAATCGTGTCGTAGTCTTCACTCTGTCTGTTGGATGGTCCAAAACGTTCGATTATCATCGGTTTAGGCAAATTTAAGCCCATAGTGACCCTTGTAGCTGTTCCCATCAAATGGTCCAAATGTTGACTAGTATCCCATTTTCCTTCAGGACCTTGTTCAAATTTGGCATCATCGTGGGCTTGAATCCAGTCTATTGTTTCTTGAAAACTGGCAACTAATTTTTGTTTGAGAATAGGAATATTCATGAATAAATTTTTGAAAACACCACTTATTATATAAATAATGAGCTATTCGACAGCTTTTTTGTTTTGTTTGGGCCTTTCCACTTTGATCTATGTTTTTTATAAAAAAGAATGTAATTCATTCATTTATAAGCCTTTATCTACTGATTTTAAACTTTTTGTCTTAAAAAACGTATCTTTGCAGCCCTTTGAATGAAAAAAGCTAAACTGCTTCACATATGAGTAAGAAGAGAGTATTGTTTATTACGCAGGAGATGAATCCTTACACAACGATATCGGAAATATCTGAAATAGTTGCCAAACTTCCGCAATTTACGCAGGAAAAAGGCATGGAAATCAGAGTCCTGATGCCAAAGTACGGTGTCATCAATGAGCGAAGACATAGACTCCATGAAGTTGTCAGACTTTCTGGAATGAACATAATCGTGGATGATGACGATTTTCCGTTAATTATAAAGGTTGCTTCCTTGCCAGGATCTAGATTACAAGTATACTTTTTAGATAACGAAGAATTCTTCAAACGTAAATTTGTCTTTGATGATGAAGATGAGAAACCATTTGAAGATAATCTCGATAGAATGGTGTTCTTCTGTAAAGGGGCAATGGAGACGGTAAAGAAATTCGGTTGGGCACCAGATTTGATCCATTGCCACGGCTGGATGACGAGTTTAGTGCCTTTGTATCTCAAGACGGTATACAAAGACGAACCGATTTTTGACCACTCAAAATTGATCTATTCTTCATACAGCAATGACTACGAAAAAACCTTCAGTGATGCCTTTTTTACAAAGGCATTAATCAACAATTTGGAGGCTGAACAACTAGATGTATACAAGCATGGTGGAAAAATAAGTCTCAATGCAGGTGCAATAACATACGCAGATGCCGTTATACAAGGGAGCAAAAAATTGAAGAAAAACGTTCTTGATTTGACTGAGCAGAGAGATATTCCAAAATTACCGTTACAATCGGCTGAAGAATATCTTGAGGCTTACATAGAGTTTTATCAATCAATGATGGAAGAGTAGTTCTTTTTTAGTTTAAATCCCTCCGGTAATACATGAATAAGTGGTTTTGTTTTTTAATACTTCTCTCTTTTCTATTTACTCAATGTAATGACACAACAATTGTTGGTTCAAGTATATTTGATGATGAAGAATTGAGTGTGACGAGCACGGATTCTTTAACTCTAATTGCGAGTACCTTTGCATTAGATTCAGTAAGAGTCTTTACGTTAGAAAATTCCAGTATCCAGACATTTCTAATTGGTGAATTAGAAGATCCGTTTTTAGGCACCATGACGTCTGCTTTAGTAACAGAAGTGCATTATCCAGTAGATTTACTTTCGGGGTTGATTTCAGTGCCGGATTATCAAGAAGATGACGTTCTTGACTCAATGGTTATTGCTTTGCAAGTTATTCCAGATAGATTTTACGGTGATATAGAGTCTACATTTGATATTCAGGTTTTTCAATTGACAGAAAGTATAAATCAAGAACGTCGAATTTCTACAAATGATGAATTTAGCTTTAACCCAGAGCCAATAGCTGAATTGAATGATGTTAGAATAGCACAGGATTCTGTTGTTGTGTTTTTACCATCAGAAGGTACATCCACACGTGAATCCGCGCAATTGAGAATACCCTTAGGAGAAGAAATTGCCAACCAACTATTTAACGAATTAGGCGATTTTGCGAGGAATCCAGAATTTGTTGCTGCTTTCCCTGGAATACGAATTGAAGCGACTCCAACATCAGGTAATTCCATGTTTGCTGCCAGTATTGCTAATAATCAATTCAATAGCACAATCCAGACATTCTACAAAAGAGACGGTATTGCTTTGTTATATGAATATGCCCTAAATGATTTGACAGTTGGGGTTCCTTTAGGTCGTAAATTTAGTGATTTCGAAAGAGACTTTGACAGCAGTCCAATAAGTCAATTTCTTGATGACACAGCTGCAGGAGATAGCCTCTTATTCATACAAGGTATGCTGGGCACATCAATAGAACTAGATATGTCTTCATTGCTTGAACTAGAAGATGTCTTGATAAATTTAGCAACTCTAGAATTGACCGTTGCTCAACTACCAGGAGAAGACTTCTCTGTCACGCCTCCAATAGAAGCACTGGTGATATCTACTTTAGGTGAAAATGGAGAATTTGTCTTATTATCAGAAATTACTGAAGGGTTACTCTTTGATCAATTGGCTCTCCGTTTTGGTGGCGAACTTGAAGAAGTCACAGATGGCAACGCGACGGTTTTTAGGTATACCATGAACATCACAAGGTCCCTTATTGAGATTTTTAATGGAGACTTACCTTCTACTATTTTTATCACACCTCTATCGACAGCTGAGGAAGCAGGTAGGACAATCGTGTATGGCCCTGGACATTCAAGATTTCCTCTAAAGCTCCAATTGTCATTGACATCGCTTTAAGGATCTGAAAAGCAACAAACAAAAGCGGAAGCCGTATATTATTCAATAAATTGCATTAAATAGGCTATAAATGTGAAAGTTGTAGCAATTGTTAGCTCAAGATCAAGGAGAATTCAAAAAAATTGCTGACTTTTGCATCGAAATTCCAGATAGCGAGGAAGAATTATCCCCACTGCTATCAGTTATTCCTTTACAATTATTGGCATATTATATTGCAGTCTTCAGAGGCTGTAATGTAGATCAGCCAAGAAATTTAGCAAAATCAGTTACTGTAGAATAAAGTTTATATGATGAGTGAGACACACGAAATGGAATACAATTCCCAGCAAGCGAAATTAAAAATATCTGAATACGGACGTAATATTCAGAACATGATCAACTACGCCAAAACAGTTGAAGACCAAGAAAAAAGACAGCGAATCGTAGAAGGTATTATTCAATTGATGATGCAGATATCCCCACAAACAAAAAATGTAGCTGAATACAAACAAAAACTGTGGAATCACTTACTCTACATCGCAGACTATGATCTTGAAGTAGAATTACCTGAAGGTGTCATCATCAGTAAAGAGACAGTCAACATTAAGCCTGATCCGCTGACTTATCCAGAAAATAAATCACGCTACAGACACTATGGCAGCATAGTCCAGACATTGATTATGAAAGCTGTAGAAATGGAAGACCTTGAAATGAAAAAAGAATTTACTCAGGTCATTGCCTCTTACATGAAACTTGCATTCCGTACATGGAATCACGAAGCAAATATCAACGATAACGTCATCAAAGCAGATCTTAAAGAGATTTCTGATGGCCAACTTATCATGGACCCAGAAGAACCAATCAACTATCTGGCTTCTTCCTATGTCAAACCTAAACGCCCTCAAAATACCAAAGGTCGATCAAGTAAGGGCAAAAAGAAGAGCAACAATAACAACAGAAAAAGAAGAAGATAACTACCAATCATATTCTCACTAAAGGCGTTCTTTTACTTGGCCAAACAACACGTTTGGTAGTTTCCCGCCTCATGGAGCAAGATAAGACTTGACATTGTTACAGATTAACCTAGTTATGAGATAGAATACCTATCCTATAATTCAGGTTATTATTTTAAAACATTATTAAAAATTGTAATATGTTTGTCGATCCAATTACCTTCGTTCCTACGATTAAAACTCAGCATATGTCAAATGCATTTAAAGTTCAGGGTGGTAAAAAGCTATCAGGACAAATTATACCTCAAGGTGCTAAAAATGAAGCCTTACAAGTCTTATGTGCTGTTCTTCTCACTAATAAAGAAGTCACCATAAGCAATCTACCCAATATTCTTGATGTACAGCGACTGATTACACTTATTGATGGACTAGGTGTGGATGTAAAAAAAGTGGACGATCACGAATATGTCTTTAAAGCAGAAAATGTAGACCTCGACTATTTTGCTTCAGAAGAATACCAAACGAACGCTAAAAAAATACGTGGTTCAGTTATGTTGATGGGACCACTACTTGCAAGATTTAAAAAAGCATTCCTACCAAAACCCGGGGGAGACAAAATTGGAAGGAGAAATCTGGACACCCATTTTCATGGATTCACAAAACTTGGTGCAAAGTTTATCTATGATGAAGCCGAAGATAAATACTTACTTGAAGGTTCTGAATTGAAAGGCAAATACATCCTTATGGATGAAATCTCAGTAACAGGATCTGCCAATCTTGTCATGGCAGCTGTCTTAGCGGAAGGACAAACAGAAATATATAATGCTGCATGCGAACCATATGTCCAACAACTCTGCAAAATGCTCAATCAAATGGGAGCAGACATTAGCGGTATTGGATCTAACCGATTGATCATCAATGGCGTCACTTCACTTGGAGGGACAACGCACAAAGTAGCACCAGATATGATAGAGATTGGCAGTTTCATCGGACTGGCTGCGATGACTCAATCCGACATTACCATCAAAGGTGCATACGATGCGGACCTAGGCATCATCCCAAGAACATTCGAAAAAATTGGCGTCAAGCTTGAGCGAAAAGGTACAGACTTAATCATACCAGAGCAAGACAGATATGAGATAAGTTCGTTCATTGATGGTTCTATATTAACGGTATACGATTCACCATGGCCGGGTTTCACACCTGACTTGATGAGTATCCTCTTAGTGATGGCTACACAAGCAAAAGGAAGTGTCTTGATCCACCAGAAAATGTTTGAAAGCCGACTTTTCTTTGTTGATAAGCTGATAGACATGGGAGCTAAAATCATTTTGTGTGATCCACACAGAGCGACTGTTATCGGTCTCAATAGAGAAGCTCGATTGAGAGGCATCACGATGAGTTCGCCTGACATCAGGGCAGGAGTTGCGTTATTAATTGCAGCCTTATCGGCCAAAGGGGAAAGCACCATTTTGAACATCCAACAAATTGACAGAGGCTACGAAGCCATTGATACTAGACTTAATGCTATTGGTGCGCAGATAGATCGGGTGGAGGTATAATTGGCTTCTTATGTTGATGGTTTTACTTTAGATGCATCTACCACCACTCACCATTTTATCACCAACTGTTTATTTACTTTTTTGTTTTGATAAAAACGACGACATAGTAGGAAATGCTCCTGCATCTACATTGGAGTCAGCACAATTTCCTGGAGAGTTCGTAACGAGTGATTCCACGCGTATACACTATATTAATGGATTGAACCCTTATATCAAACCATACATTTTAATTATTATGGAATTTACTCACCATTCTATACCAGTAACATTTCGTGGGTAATGTGTAGTCTTTTTGTTGTTATAAAAGAAAGCAAATAATTCTAATTTACTGTAATTTTATTTTTAATCAGTGAATCGTCCAGCAGATAACATACCCTCCAATTCGGATAATGTATTTCTAGACATAGAAAATTACAGGGTAAAAATATATAAGTGGGATAAGTACATTGCATCTTGTTTGCCGCTATTCATCTTGACACTACTTGCTTATACCATAGATGAAGATCCACTTATTCTTGTCGTAGGATTTAGTAATCTAATTTTGATCATCGTAAGTACTGCTAAGATTTCATCACATAGTTTTAGCCTCGCTAAGTTTATACATTTTTTATCTGCATTTAGTGTCATAGTAATCGTTTCTATTATTTTTCCTTTTATCAGGAATGAATATTTGTTGATGCCATTAACTGGACTTACTGTATTTACAACGTATCCATTTCAAAAACAAAAATGGAATTACATTATCGGGGGTCTATGTATGGTTACAGCAGTTTTGTTATTTTTTGTAGAGCAATCTCAAACATCTAAATATCCAGAGTTTGATTTTTTTAATCAGATTTTTGCACTTGTTATTTTATACATTATAATTGTTGAAATAGTTATGACGGCATTAGTCGGCAATAAATACATTGATATTATAAATAGAAACACTAAAAGCTTAACCGCCCAAAAATTAGAATTGGAAAAATATATTGAGAGCAATCTGCAACTAGAGAACTTTGCACATTTAGCATCTCATGATTTAAAAACACCTTTAGCTAATGTGATTCGTTTTTCACAATTATTAGAATTAAAAACAAAGGATAAATTAACTGATAGGGAAAAACAACTTTTCCGATTTATTATAGACGGATCTAATCGCATGAGTGAGACCATAGATTCGTTATTTCAATTTTCGAAAGCAACTAATAAAAAGCTTGAATATTCTAAATTCTCAATGGCCAGATTAATCAGTGATTTAAAATCTGACATTAAGGTCAATATTGATGATTCAAATGCAATAATTGATTACAAGCAAGATGATATATTGTTAACTGGAGATAAAATTCTCATCAAACAACTCATGCATAATTTAATTTTAAATGGGCTTAAATTTAAGAAAGATGACGTATCTCCTCGAATAAATATTGAGGTCAAAAATCAAAAATTGAACTGGTTGATTGAGGTTTCTGATAATGGTATTGGAATAGAGGAAGACTACAGAGAAAATATATTTTTATTATTTAAACGTCTTCATGATAACTCAGCTTTCGAAGGAACTGGAGTTGGCCTTGCTATTTGCAAGAAAATAGTAGAGCAACATGGTGGAAAAATTGGGGTAGAAAGCCAGATAGGAGTTGGTAGTACTTTCTATTTTACCATTCCTAAAAAACTGCTTGGTTTAGCGGCATAATTATCGCAGGAAGTAGCCGTTTTAATAGCTTTAAAATATTTTCTAAATCTCGGCCGAATTTTGCAGTAAATAGAAAACATGTTTTCATATTTGCAGTTGTATAACGTTTGATAAAAACGAACTCGAAATAGCACGCTTGTACATGGCAAATACTCAAGACTCCAATCAAAATAATTCCCTAAAAGAGATTGCACAACTCTTTTTTAAACTAGGTCTCATAGCTTTTGGAGGTCCAGCATCTCACGTCGCCATGATGGAAGACGAAGTGGTCAAAAAGAGAAAATGGATGACTCAAGAACATTTCCTTGACCTAATGGGTGCGACAAATCTTATCCCTGGCCCAAACTCCACAGAAATGACCATGCACTGTGGTCACGAGAGAGGTGGCTGGAAAGGACTTTTTATCGCTGGTATTTGTTTCATCTTTCCGGCTGTTGTCATCACGTGTATTTTTGCTTGGGCATTTGTAAAGTATGGTCAACTCCCTGCTGTGGAGCCATTCATCTATGGCATCAAACCAGCTGTTATTGCCATCATCATTAGTGCAGCATACAGACTTGGTAAGAAGGCCATCAAAAACAATATGCTTGCGGTATTGGGGATCTTGACTCTAATCGCATGTCTATTTGGAGTCAACGAAATAGCAGCTCTATTTGCTTGTGGCTTTCTAGGACTTCTTATTCACTTTGCCAAAAGCAGCATGGCATCTGCCAATAGTGTTGCACCTTTATTACTGCCTTTGTTTTTCGCCAAAATCAATATCGGAAGTTTAAAAATTCTACTGACATTTTTGAAAGTTGGAGCGATTCTATATGGCAGCGGATATGTGTTGTTTGCTTATTTGGATACAGAATTAGTTTCTAACGGTTGGCTGACAAGACAAGAGTTATTGGATGCCGTCGCGGTAGGGCAATTTACGCCTGGACCAGTGCTTTCAACAGCAACCTTTATCGGGTATCAGATGAACGGCATTTATGGAGCGCTTGCAGCCACAGTAGGTATATTCTTACCTTCATTCTTGTTTGTGTTGTTATTGAATCCGCTCATTCCAAAAATGAGACAATCAAAATGGATCAGTGCCTTTTTGGATGCTGTTAATGTTGCAGCCGTTGCACTTATCGTTGCGGTTTGTATTGAAATGGGAAAAGAAACGCTAACCGATTGGAAGACAATTGCGATAGCTGTTGCCAGCTTGATTGTAGTTTTCGGTTTCAAAAAACTCAATAGTGCATATATTGTTCTTGGCGGAGCAATTTTGGGATTTTTATTGTCGCTGATTTAATTCTAATTCCTGACACTCCAGATTTCATGAATCGGCTGACCCTTACTCGATAAACCAGAGTGATGCCAATGACCATCAATTAACTCATAATTAAAGTTAAGACTTACGCCAACTCTGGAATCGTCTCTCGAAAAGAATTTTATGTTTTCAATGTATTCTCCGTCTACAGTCGTATACGTGCCTCCACCTGTACCTTTGAATTCTTTTGTTTCAGTATTGTAGGCAATCCATTGGAATCGTGTTCCAGATAATATCTTCATTGTCTTTCTCGGTCGGCTTGTATCCCTTGTTTGGGTCTCACCATCACGGACTCTTCCAGACATTAGCCAAGCGCCTTGCAGTTTGCCTGGTGCTCCATCATCAATTCTTGTCATCTCCATATCATGCCCTACAATACCCATTGTCTTATCATTTATATGGACCTTAAAGCTAACTTCAGTCCCGACACGATCTGGCTTCTCTGTATCAAATTCTACCTTTTCTGTCATTGTATCTCCGTCCAGTTTCCAAGTGCCACCATTCGTACTTATAAATTTTCCAGTGGTTGCATCATAATTTGTCAGCACTTGATAGCTATCTGAAAAGATAACCACACTTTTGATTTTGTCACCATCATCCGTTGTGTGAAGTCCTTCCCATGCTCCAATAAAGCTTTGGCTTGTCCCTGAAATAATGAACAACATGCTTATGAAAAGGAGAATCATGGATTTCATTTGTACCGTATTTGTTGATTGAAAATAGCTAAAATAGTGGGCTGTTCGCTTTTAACTGCTAGCTTATTTTTTCATCTTTTTTGTTAAAACTTTGCATACCTATTTCATCATTCAATTATTTCTGTTAGATTTGTTGGCTTTTCCGTCAAGGAAGAGACGACTATTTCGACACACTAAAAACAGTAGTTATTCATGTTCGACCGCGCTGTCTTACATCTAGACCTCGACTGCTTTTTCGTATCAGTTGAGTGTCTTAAAAATTCTTCCTTTAAAGGAAAACCGCTGATCATCGGCGGGACCAGTCGGCGTGGCGTCGTAGCTTCTTGCAGTTATGAAGCAAGACGATTTGGTGTACATTCTGCGATGCCCATGAAGATGGCATTGCGTCTGTGTCCTGATGCGTTAGTCATTAAAGGTGATGGCGATAGCTACTCTTATTATTCAAAACTCGTTACCGAAATCATTGCGGACGATGCCCCTCTCTTAGAGAAAGCATCCATCGACGAGTTCTATATTGACCTTACGGGAATGGACCGCTACTTCGGTTGTCTGTCTTGGTCTAAAGAACTTCGTTACCGCGTCATTAAAGAATCCGGATTGCCAATATCCTTTGGTCTATCCGTCAACAAGCTGGTCTCAAAAGTGGGCGCCGGCGAAGGCAAACCAAATGGTGAAACAGAAGTGCCCCGCGGCACGGAAAAAGCATTTCTGTCACCTTTGCCTGTTCGTAAAATTCCTGGCGTCGGCAAAGAAACCAACAAGAAGCTCAGTTTCATGGGCGTGCGCCAAGTCAAAACACTCAGCCAAATTCCTGTCCGCCTACTCGAGCGCGAATTCGGTAAATTCGGCCGCAACCTCTGGGAAAAAGCCAATGCCATAGACAGCACTCCTGTCATCCCCTATAGCGAAAAAAAATCCATCTCCAAAGAGCGCACCTTCATGGAAGACACGCTCGACCTACAGATGATCAGACATAAATTAATGGGCCTCGTAGACAAACTCGCCTACGAACTCCGTAACACGTATAAACTAACATCCTGCGTCACCGTAAAAATCAGATACGCCGATTTTAATACCTATACCAAGCAACGCCGCATTGCCTATACAGCAAACGACAGACAATTAATCTGCCACACCCACGAGTTGTTTGACAGCCTCTACGACAGACGCCAACTCATCCGGTTGATCGGCGTAAAGTTTAGCGGACTCGTGCCTGGCCATTACCAAATCAGCTTATTTGATGACAGTATGAAAGCGATTAGTTTGTTGGAGCAGCGGGATCGGATTCGGAAGCGGTTTGGGGAAGACTCTATTGGATTTGCAGCAGCTATTTAGCTGCTGCAAAAGTGATGAATCCCGCGCGTGCCGCGGGAAGTGATGAAACCTGCGTAGCCGCAGGAAGTGATGAGTCCCGCGCATGCGGCGGGAAATGATGGGCCCGCCTGGCGGCGAGGCGGGTGTGTATGGGGAGTGTGCTTGCCTGTCGACAAGACACTTAGAGGGTGAGCTACGGCAGCAAATTTTTTATAATTAGAAAACTATACAAATGAAAAAGAGAATAATTGAAGAGAAAAGTTTTGATTTTGCGCTTGCGATTATTGAGTTGTATAAAACATTAAGTGCGCAAAACGAATATGTATTTGCCAAGCAAATTTTAAGATCGGGTACGAGTATTGGCGCTAATGTGCAAGAAGCTCAGGCGGCACAAAGTAAGAAAGACTTTATTGCTAAAATGTCAATCTCATTAAAAGAAGCAAGGGAGACTTTGTACTGGTTAAGGCTCCTAGAAACAAGCCGTTTGATCAACTTTGACTTCACCAAACTAAAGGCAGAAATACACGACATTATCCGCATTCTAACAGCCATTATCAAAACCGCACAAAAGAATCAACAAAGTTAATCAGTGTGAAGAAGCCTAAGCCACATCTGCCTCGCCGCCAGGCGGACACATCACCTTTGCCGAACTGGCCTCACCGCCAGGCGGGCCCACCACTTCCCGCGGCACGCGCGGGATTCATAACTTCCCGCGGCATACGCGGGATTCATCACTCAACACTTCCCGCGGCAACGCGGGTTTCATCACTTTATTCAAATACATATCATGTATTTGAATAATCATACATATTACAGCCTCCGCCACGGCACCCTCTCCCCAGAAGAGCTCGCCGCACACGCCGCCCAACACGGCATCACCAGCCTTGCACTCACCGACATCAACAACACCTCTTGTGCTTACCAATTCATCAAAGCTTGTGAGAAGAATAAAATCAAACCAGTACTCGGCATCGAATTTCGTGATACACCACAAACACCAAAACTAGACACTGATTCAAATAATAAAACTCAAGAGCCAAAACCCTACACAAACAATTCAACACCTACCTTGTCGGCAGGCAGATTCAACATTAAACAGTCAACATTACTCTACGTCGGGATAGCTAAAAACAACGAAGGATGGCGCGAACTCTGCGAACATCTGACACACAGCTCACTAGAGAATACGCCGTTGCCAGTTCATGCACCTGCGTTTGAGAATGCCTATATCATCTATCGAAAATTACCGCCGCATAAAGGCATCAACCAACTGCGGGACAATGAATACATCGGGGTGACGCCTGATGAGGTTAACCGTTTGTATTCGTCTTATCTAAAAGACCACAAAGATAAATTGGTGGTGTTTGCTCCTGTTACTTTTTTGGATCAGGATGGATTTAAAGTGCATAAGTTGCTTCGATGTATCGACCTAAATATCATCATTGGGAAACTTGATCGGCAACATCATGGAAAAGCCAATGAAGTCTTTCACACTCCTGAGCAATTGGAAAAAATATATGAGCAGTATCCAGAGCTTATAGTGAACGCGAAAAAGATCATGGACAGTTGTTCGATTGATATGTGCGATAAGTCGACGAATAATCGAAAGACATTTACGGGCTCTCATGCGGGTGATGTCGAGTTGCTCCACAAGCTGTCTGTAAACGGTTGCTTGCGTCGCTATGGCAAACACAACCGCAAAGCCATGACCCGAACATTGAAGGAATTAAAGGTGATTCACAAGCTTGGCTTTGCGCCGTACTTTTTGATTACGTGGGACATTGTGCGGTATGCACAAACGGCAGGATATCATCACGTCGGTCGTGGGAGTGGTGCCAATTCTATCGTCGCCTATAATCTGTACATCACCGATGTTGATCCGCTTGATTTGGATCTCTACTTTGAACGATTCATCAATCCGCATAGGAGTTCGCCACCAGATTTTGATATTGACTTTTCTTGGGATGAGCGCGACGATGTGACGGATTATATTTTTAAACGGTATGGCACAGAACACACGGCGCTGCTTGCCACATACAACACCTTTAAAGGCAAGTCCATCATTAGAGAATTGGGCAAAGTTGTTGGTTTGCCAAAAGCCGACATCGACATCATAGTGAATGAGCCATACAATGATGCCAAGCACCATCCCTTTGCCAAACACATCTTTCGCTACGGTGGTATGATGGAAGGATTTCCCAATTATCTCTCCATTCACGCGGGTGGGATATTGATAAGTGAAAAGCCACTCAACTACCACACGGCTTTGCAGATGATGCCAAAGGGGTTTCCTGTGACACACTTCGACATGTATGGTGCCGAAGATTTGGAATTCCATAAATACGATGTGTTGAGTCAACGGGGACTTGGACACATCAAAGATGCTGTGAAGTTGATCGAACAAAATAAGGGCATGGCTGTGGATATCCACAACATTCCAAAATTAAAAGAAGATCCGCAGGTTAAAGAGCAGCTAAAATCAGGGCAATGCATCGGTTGCTTTTATATCGAGTCTCCTGCGATGCGAGGCTTGCTTACTAAGTTGAAATGCGACAACTACATTCATCTGGTCGCTGCCAGTTCCATCATCCGTCCTGGTGTTGCCAAATCTGGAATGATGCGTGAATACATCAAGCGATTCCACGACCCCGATAGCTTTAATCACATCCACCCCGTTTTTGAAGAACACTTAGGAGAGACCTTTGGCGTGATGGTGTATCAAGAAGATGTGATGAAAATTGTCCATCATTTTTCAGGATTAGATTTAGATGAATCTGATGTCTTACGACGAATTATGACTGGCAAGAAGAAGAGTTCTGATACCTTCCATCGGCTACGTGAAAAATATTACCTCAACTGCAAAGAGCGCGGTTATCCACAAGCATTGAGTGAAGAAGTGTGGCGGCAGATCGCAAGTTTTAGCGGCTACTCCTTTTGCAAGGCACACTCTGCCAGTTTTGCCGTAGAGTCTTTTCAAAGTTTGTATCTCAAGACCTATTATCCCAAAGAATTTATGGTTGCGGTCATCAATAACTTTGGTGGCTTTTATCGTACTGAAGTCTATGTACACGAAGCGAGAATGTGTGGCGCAAACATCGAAGCCCCTTGTGTCAACAACAGCACTTACTTAACTAATATATATGACAATGATGTCTACATTGGCCTCATCCACATTGCGGACCTCCAGCGCAAACTTGGGCAACAGATCGTACACGAGCGATTGGTCAATGGCGAGTATCGCAGCATGCAAGATTTTGTCAGTCGCATTGACATCCGTAAAGATCAATTGGAAATTTTAATCCGCATCGGCGCCTTCCGATTCACGGGCATGAATAAATACGAATTGATGTGGGAGAAAAATGCTGTCCACAATCCTATCATCAAACACTACGGAGAGAAAAGTCTGTTTGAAGTGGAAGCCGAAACCTTTAGTTTGCCAAGTTTGACAGAAGGCGAATACGAACAAGCCTTTGACGAAATTGAATTGCTTGGCTTTCCTTTGTGTTCGCCCTTCGATTTATTGACGACGGAGTATCGCGGGCAAATTGTAGCCAAAGATTTGAAGAAATGCATCGGCAAGCGCGTACAAATGATGGGCTATTACGTTGCACAAAAACATGTCACGACAGTTAATCGCAAACACATGAGTTTTGGTACGTGGCTAGATTGTGAAGGCCGATTTTTTGACACCACACATTTTCCACCAGCGCTTGCTGCTCATCCGTTTCGAGGTAGAGGTTGTTATCTGATCACTGGAAAGATTGTCGAAGATTTTGGCTTTCCTGGTTTGGAAGTGGAGAAGATGGAGAAGCTGGCTTATGTGAAGGATGGACGTTATTAAACCTGCCTAGCGACAGGCAGGTTTAACATTCAACATTGCCAAACCCAACGGATGAGTCTCACACTTTGTGTAAGACACGAACGCTTAAAAAGCGAGCTTGCAAACACCCAAACAGTGAGCTTGCCAACGCCCGAAATAGCTGGACCAACTCATCGAATGAATTCGACGGTACACAAGACACGAACGCTCTTGGAAAAAGGAAAACGTTTTAGGAATATGCACCACTCTTTCTTATTAATAATAGGAGTAAGTCTTATAAGAATTACCACCCAATCCCATAATCCTCCCCAAAATTACTTGATCCACCCCACATGCTTCCTTGTTCCCAATCAAAATAAATGGCATTCATAGGGCCAGAAGTTCGATCACTGAACTGTAAGGTATAGCCCATTTTTTTCAATTCGCGGCGCGTCCAGATAGGAGTGTCGTCTCTCAACAACATGACACCTGGTCGTGTTTCATGTTTGCCAAAAGAGCCTTTCATTTGAAAACTATTGATGTTGGCGGCTTCAACGGCCTCTTGCACATTCATACCGTACTCCACCATATTTAAAAAGAACTGTAGGGAATTTTGATCTTGGCTATCGCCACCTTGGATGGCAAATGAAATATAGGGCTTACCATCTTTCAATGCCATAGAAGGAGTCAATGTCGCTCTTGGACGCTTGCCTGGCTCAACAACATTGAATGGATTTTCTTCCTCATCCAATACAAAACTTTGCATGCGTTGGCTAAGCCCGACGCCGGTATTTCCAGCAATGACAGCAGGCACCCAACCACCGCTCGGGGTAATGGATACGACCCAGCCATCTTTGTCTGCTGCTTGGATGGAGGTTGTCCCTAAATAGAAATTGTCATCTATAAATTCGTCGGATGAGGAACGCAGTGGCGCGACAGAAGACACACTAACCGTGTCCATTTTCTTAATGTATTCTTTATAAGGATTAGCTCCGCTGCCTTTTTGAAAGGGATATGGATCACCAGGAAGTGTGTTCGGATCATTTTGTTCCCAGTTGATTTCTTTGACTCTGCTTTTTGCATAGTCTTTGGAGAGCAATCCTTCCATTGGTTCTTTTGGTTCGTAGTAAGGGTCACCATAGTAAAAATCTCTATCAGCGAATGCCATATTCATGACTTGATACAGCCCGTGCGTATATTTAGCTGAATTGTATTGCATGCATTCCATGTCTAGTTGTTCCATCATATTGAGCGCCTGTAGCATGACAGGCCCTTGTACCCAAGAGGTCAATTTATAGACATCCACACCTTTGTAATTGACCTTGTCTGGTTTCTCGATATACACTTCCCAATTTGCCAGATCTTCTTTTGTGATCAAGCCACCTTGTTCTTGCGTACCTCGCACCAGTTCATCCGCAATATCACCTTTGTAGAATCGATCATAGGCGGCATAAATCGCTTCCTTTCTTGATTTGCCATTTTGCAAGGCTTGTTTTTCTGCTTCGACCAGTTTGAGTAATGTTTGTTTGAGATCCTGTTGTACAAAGATTTCACCTTCATTTGGTGCTTCTCTGTCTTGGCCCAGATTAGTCAGATAAATCTCTTTAGAGTATGGCCAGTCTTTGATTTTTTCTTTGTGTGTTTCAATTCGATCTGCAGTTTGTGCTTCCATTGGATAACCGTCAGCCATGTCAATTGCAGGTGCTAAGACTTCTGCAAGGCTCATTGTCCCATACTCAGCCAACATAGTCATTAAGCCACCGGGTGTTCCTGGTGTTACTGCAGCCAATGGACCAAACTGTGGGGGGTATTTCATATCTTTTTCTTTAAAGAAATTGGCCGTTGCGCCAGTTGGAGCGACACCAAGTGCGTTGATGCCGATGACTTCTTTTGTCTTCGGATTATAAATGAGCGCTTGTGTTTCTCCTCCCCAGCTTAAGACATCCCACATGGTACAAGTCGCAGCGAGCATGCCACAAGCCGCATCTATGGCATTGCCACCGTCGTTGAAGATTTTGGCCCCAGCTGTGGCGCCGAGAGGTTTGCCTGTGATGGCCATCCATTCTTTGGCGTGTAGGATTGGTTTTTGGGTGGGTTGGCTGATCAGTTCAAGGCTAGATAGGAGAATCAATGTTAAAAGCAGTTTGGAGTGCATATATTTAAAGTTTGATTTTGATCTTTCAAAATACGAATTAGCTACTTAGTAAAGTAATCTTTTAAACAGCTAGTTTTTCTAAGATAGAATGGATAGTAATGCTGCAGTTATCCTTAAAGATTTAGTCACAAAGTGTCACTTTTTGAAAACCTGTTACTCTAATGAGTAGTTGACGTTTTTTGAAATACATTACCTGTTTTAATAATGTGCTTTAAAATTTGTATGTTTCAACATCATATTTGCTTGATGAGGAAATTATTTTGCTAAATTTAAATACCTAAATCAAATATTTTCTTCTTAATAAGCTGGCCACTTTATTAGTAGCTTTATAGGAAAATGTAAAAACATAACAGATTTAGAGAACTTTATGGAGAGTAAAGGACTTTGGGAAACTGCAATAGAAGAATCCATAAAAGGAGACAATACGCTATTCAATAAGCTCTTTTTAGATCTTTATGAATCTAAGTATAGAGCTGCATTGCGGAAATTTGTTGATGATAGTTATGAAGTTGAAGAAGTGTATACAATAACGATGACTAAGTTTTGGGAAAGATTTGTAGTCCAGAGAGAAGTGCTGCCAAAAACAAATATTTAAGGATACATATATCGAATGGCCTACAATACAAATTTTCATATCAGAAGGCATGGAAGAATGGAAAAGTCTATAGATTTAACACTCGAAAATGAACCTGGAATATCTAAGCTTGTACATAGTGTTGAGTATCCCAACTATTTGGACGCAAATGAACAGGACTCGTTGAAGAGATCAAAATTACTTCGAGCGGCAATAGAGAAGTTAGATGAGATGTGTAAAAGTATAATTAGTGAGAATGTCATGGGCGGGATGAAATTAAAGGAATTAGTGTCTGAGTTGTCGTACAAGGGATCATATAGCGGCTTAGTGCAAAAGAAGAAACGGTGCATTAAAAAGCTGTCAAAATTAATTTATATCGAAATGAAAGCATCTGGAATCTCTGAAGAAGAAATAACTCAAAATGAAAACTGAACGATTAGAACAAGCATATAACTTTGATTTGTCACCTGAAGAGTTAGATAAACTGAATCAATCTGATGTGCAAAAAATAAGAGAGTACATGGCTGCTCGGACTATTTCTAATAATATAATGGAAACAGAATACTCTGAAGCATTGATTCTAAAAAAACAAGAATTTAAAACATTACTGCAAGAAGCATCTACAAACAATGCTATTCATGGTACAAATGAATTAACAAAAGAGTTGCCTAAAAATAACTTCAAATATACTTCACTGTTAATTGTCCTTGTCCTTGGTCTAATCACAGCTTTCTTTTTCTATCAATCGAATCAATCTCTTAAGGCCAATAATGTCCAAAATGAGATAGAACTCTATGCCGATAATATAATCAACATTGACTATTTGGAAAAAATCGAACGAGATGAGACCAAGATAAAAAGTGAGTTACTAGAATTTTTTCAAGCAAAGGAATATGACGCGCTTTTAACTGCACTTGAGACGGAGAAGCTGAATGATGATAACAATAAACTATTAAAAGCTTATTCCTATTTGAAATTAGGGAAAGTAGCATTAGCAGACCAACAAATAGCTTCGATAGATGTCGCAAATGTATTGCAACCGGATTTATATTACTGGATTGCTGTATGGATTAATGTGGAGCAAGAAAAGTATGATGAAGCTGAAAACTTACTTGATAAACTAATAAATAATGAATATCCGTCTTCGGAGGGAGCTCAGGAGATTAAAGATAAATTACAAGACTAACATCGTAAATAGTAAATTTGAATTCTTAAATTAAATAACATGAATGCCATAACCTTCAAACTAATATTAATCTTTATTTTTTCCTTTTTAATTTCAACCACTCTCAGTGGTCAAAGAGGAGGAGGTACTTAGACATCTCCAGAGAGATCTGGATCAGTGTTAACTCAAAACACCAGACAAGAATGTTATCAATTGCATTCTGACAATATAATAGATTGGATTGGATGTTTATGCGCAGAGAATCCGGCAGATGAACTTTGTGAATCTGACTATTCTCAATATTCCAATGTTGATAGTTTGCCTACTGTAACTTATGAAAGAGACAACCTAATTATTGACACAAAAATTATTAATGTAACATCTGTAAGCGTGCGAATATTTAATATGAATACTGCTGTAGTAGAATATGCTGCAACGCTCAGTAACTTATCAGAATCTCGATTTAAGTCTATAGTTCAAATTAGTGACATTAACTTAGAGAATGGATTGTATTTAGTGGCTCTGAATATTGATGGATTTCCAAGTAGAGCTCAGATCTTTGTTAGAAATTAATTCCGTTGCTTGAGATGAATAGATTTGAAAGAATTAGCACAGTTTGTATACAATCTTTGCTGATTCTTTCAATCTCTTTGATAGGTCAAGACCCGAACTCGCTAACCTCCAAACAACTGTCTCTAGAATATTATGAAGAAGGGTATAAAATTCTACAATCTGTATATGAAAATAATTCTCCTTATGCTGATGCAATTCCATTATTTGAAAAATCAGCATTCTATGCGCGAAAAGACAAAGATTATAATTCGGAATTATACGCACTAGACCATATTGCTTATATTTATTTAGTACTTAATGACTATGGCTCTGCTAGCCGTGTGTTAGGGGAATGTTATGCCAAATATGCTGCAATTGAAAATAATAACGATCAATATCTATTAGCTGATTTAAATTTCATTAAAAGTTATTTGCTATTTCGTTCTGGAGAAAATGATCAAAGTCTTTATTACGTTAGCTTATTGGACAAATATCTAAAAAGAGGAGGTAAATTCTCTTACAAATCTGAAAATGTATATAGAAATCTAGCTTTTAATTACCAAGAGATTGGAGATTATCACAAAGCCATTGAAGTTTTTCAATATGTTGTTGATACTAATCCGAAAATTACAATCTTTGAACATGCCACATATCTTTCAAATATAGCTGGATGTTATATCGAGCTAGGTGAATCTGAAAAGGCAAATGAGTTTTTATTAAAATCGGAGTCTTTATTATTTAAGAACGAAGATGCAATAACATTGGATTTTTACAAAAGTGCATTCTTTGAGGAAAAAGCAAGGTTTTTAATAAAATCAGAAAAGTATGAGCTTGCAAAGAGGAACTTACTTCAACAAGAAAAACTTAAGAATAGAACGTTGGAAGACATAAATCGACTAATTCTCTATGGAGATATGTTGGTACAGCAAGATTCTTTTGTATCTGCGGCAAAATTTTATGAAGAAGCCATTTCACTTTGCGAATCCGAATTGAATCATAACGTTTATAAACAAGCTCAGATTTTCGTTAAGTCTGGTGAAAATGCCTTGAATTTTGATAATGATTATGCAATTGCCCAACTAGATAATTGTGTTGATTTACTGACACACTCTCAAAACCTGGAGTCAGTAGATTTAGATTCCATTACTAGCCATCGAATATTAATAGAAGGATTATTTAATTTAAGCACAGCTCATATCGTTCGTAATGATTTGGTTAAGTCAGAGTATTACGCTCTCCAAGCATTTAGAATTGCTAAGTATTTATTAGAATACAGCTTTGTAAATCCAGAGTCAAAATTTTACTATGTATTTTATTATCGACAACACGTCTCGAAGATTCTAGACTTACTCATCGAAAATAATGCAACAGAAACTGCTTATAAACTTATGGCAGAGAGTAAGTCATTACTGTTTAGAATAGAATACGATCAGATTAATAACAATCAACAACCACTTGAAAGTCTTAGTGCTGGTTTTTCTAATGAGAAAGAAGTCGTTGATGTCAATCTAGTGAAAAAATTATTAAAAAGGAATAAGAAGAACAAATCGAATCTAATCGATTATTTTGTTTACAAAGATAAGTTGTACATCTTTCATTTTTCTAAAAATCAATTGCAAGTAATAACGAAGAAAATCGAGCAAAAGCACCGAGATCAAATAGTATCCCTTTATACTGATATGAGTGATGTGAATACGAATTCCTTTGATTCTATTTTATTTCACTCAAATCAATTGTATGAGTTGTTACTCAAAGATGTATTGGCAAATAGTAAAAGACATGCAAAAAATTTGGTGATCATTCCAGATGAAGAATTACACTACGTTCCCTTTGAAGTATTAGCTAAACAAAATGAGAAGGAGATTGCTCAAAACAGATATGATCAGATAAACTATCTCATTAATGATTATGATGTTTCTTATCACTATTCATCTCTACTAATGACAGATGACCGTGAACTGAGTCAAGAATATATTGGCTTTGCACCGTTCAATAAAAAGAGTACTTCAAAAGATAATTTTTCATTCTTACCTAACAGTGAAGAAGAAATTGACTATGCTAACCAATTGTTTGAAGGAACAGTGTTTAACGAATCCTCCGCTGATACGACACAGTTGTTTCATGCTCTACATCAAGGAGGGATTCTTCATATAGCCACACACACATCAGAAGACAGCCTTGTTAAAAATTTGAATCGATTGGTTTTATCTGACGGTATGATTGGATCGGAAAGAATTGATAGCATAGCCTGTGATTTAGCAGTATTAAGTGCTTGCAAAACAGCACATGGTGAACTCAAGAAGGGAGAAGGCCTCATTAGTATTTCCCGTACATTTTTATCAAGAGGAGCCAAAAGTGTCTTGACATCTTTATGGAACGTCAATGATAAAAGTGCCCTAACCATATCTTCTTTGTTCTTTGATCGATTACATCAAGGCAACAATATTGGAAATTCATTATCAAGTTCGAAGAGAAAGTATCTCGAAACAATCAATTCGCCCATCCAAGCACATCCTTATTATTGGGCAGGTTTTGTTAATATAGGTAATCATCAATTGAAAATACAAAAGGGCTTTGATCCATTGTTGATGATACTTTTTTTATCGATAAGCATTCTGATTTATTTTTATTGGAAAAAAGTGTCATCTAATTGATATTGCTTACACTATGAAATGATCATACTTTTCGTAATCATGTATTAATAATGTATAAGGGGGCTGTAACAGTTATTCTAAATGTACAATGAGAAGATAAGTGCTGTTCAAAAAATAATCTTTGTTCTTAGGCCCATTATAATTTATGCATACCCAGAATCTAATTCCGTTATCTTTTCTAGAACGATCGCAAATAAGTTAAAAACTGCCCTCAACTCTTCCAGATCTTTCATGATGCCTCTACGCACAAAATACAATTCGTCAATACCCTCAGAATAGAGTTTATTTTGTAATAAGCCATCGTTGTCTTTTATAGTTAGCATAGTGTTCTCCGTATGTGAAGATGAATTCTCCTCTCGCAGATTGATTTTATGGTACCGATTAAGACCAAATTATCAATTAATGTCTGGTGCAAACGACACTTTATACCCAACGGATTTGAGTATGAGCTGTTAACAATGAGGCCATTTTTTCAAGATCAAGGCGTAAAACGTAGGAATAGTGGTACTATTATGAGGCTTTACAACGCAGATATTGATAAAATGGGCAGTAGTAAATGGGTCACACTCAAGTGCGCTGGGTATATATAAAAGAAAATTTTCATACATCTTGGCAGCAAAAAAACAGTACTTTTGTATCTCATGAAGTTACCAATCACTGAATGAGCGATAAGATCAAACACGAATGCGGACTTGGATTTATCCGTCTTCTAAAGCCTCTGGACCACTATGCCAAAAAGTACGGCACATCACTTTACGGCTTATATAAATTACAATTGTTGATGCAAAAAATGCGTAACCGTGGACAAGACGGTGCAGGTATTGCAACAATCAAATTGGATGTCCAACCTGGACACAGATACATCAGTCGTAAGCGATCAAATTCCAGTCAATATCTCAAGGATTTATTTGATGACATCAATGGGTATTTCAATGACCTGACTGAAGTTCAAAAAAATGATCCGCAGTGGATGAAAGATAATTTGCCTTATACAGGTGAATTGTTAATGGGACATTTGCGGTATGGCACACATGGCTCCAATTCCATTGAAAGCGTACATCCATTCTTAAGGTTAAACAATTGGAAAAACAGAAATCTAGCTGTTGCAGGAAATTTCAACCTGACTAATGTTGATGAGTTGTTCGATGAGTTGGTGGCATTGGGTCAGTATCCGAAAGAGAAATCTGATACAGTAACTGTCATGGAAAAGATTGGTCATTTTCTTGACGAGGAAATCCAGCGATTATTTTCTTGGTTTAAACCAGAAGGCTATACCAATCAAGAATTGAACGATTTGATTTGTGAAAACTTGGACGTACAGCGAGTCCTTCAAAAAGCGAGTCGCAAATGGGATGGTGGATACATCATGGGTGGCATGATCGGTCATGGCGATGCATTTATCCTTAGAGATCCACATGGCATCCGACCAGGATACTTTTACCAAGATGATGAAAAAGTGATTTTTGCTTCTGAGAAACCTGCCATTCAGACGAGCTTCGATATACTACATGGAGAAGTCAAAGAGCTCCAACCAGGTCACGCATTAATCATTAAGAAGAATGGCTCTGTTGAAGAAAAATTAATCAATACACAAAAAGAACGCAAATCTTGTTCATTTGAACGAATTTATTTTTCTAGAGGCAACGACCGAAATATTTATACAGAACGAAAAAAACTAGGTGAATTACTGGCGCCAAGAGTCCTTGATGCTGTTGATCACGACTTGGAAAATACCATATTTTCTTTCATTCCAAATACTGCCGAAACCGCTTTTTTTGGTATGGTTGAAGGCCTACAAAATGAATATGCAAAGGTCCAGAAAAAGAGAATCTTAGAGAAAGGGGCTTCGATTACTCAAGAAGAATTAGATACCATTTTACAACTGAACCCACGAGTAGAAAAGGTAGTCGTCAAAGATGCCAAAATGAGGACGTTTATCGCAGATGATAAATCTCGCGGTCAGTTGGTATCAAGTGTGTATGACGTGACATATGGGATGGTCAGAAATGGCATTGATCGTCTTGTTTTAATGGATGATTCTATTGTCAGAGGCACCACCCTAAAGGATAGTATACTTACCAATCTCTATAGATTAAAGCCTAGACAAATCGTAATTGTTTCTTCTGCTCCCCAGATTCGTTATCCGGATTGTTACGGTATTGACATGTCGAAGATGGGTAATTTTGCCGCTTTTCGTTCACTGGTAAGTTTACTTAAATCCGATGGTAAAGAAGATCTTCTCGAACAATGCTACCACAAATGTCTGACTGATGCCGACATCAAAGAAGGTCAAGTTGAAAATCATGTCAAAGCACTTTATGCCTTATATACGCAAGAACAAATCTCACAACGAATGGCAGAAATGCTACGGCCTGAACATGTCGACTGTGAAGTAAAAATTATTTTCCAAACCATACACAATCTGCATGCAGCTGCACCAGAACACACAGGAGATTGGTATTTTTCTGGTGATTATCCGACGCTAGGAGGACAGCGAATTGTAAATAAGGCGTTTATCAATTTTATGGAGAAAAAAGACGTAAGGGCTTATTCTTAATTGAAATAAGAAATAGCTGGTTAATGACAACTCATTAAACACCTTCCAGGCAGGTGCAGCATTAACATGTTTTGAATAACAGCGGTCAAACTGTAGTTCATCGAAATTAATTAAACACTTAAAATTTAACATTAACGGGCTATTTTTTATTCCACAATGTTCATTTATCAAGATGTTTTTAACAGCACTCATACTATAGTTTGCCGAAACTAATTAAACATTAACTGCATATCAGGTTTTTATATATTATAAAAATGTTTAATTTTACTTATTAATCAATCTTGTTATGGGACGAGTTATAAAAATTATCATCTGGATATTCATTCTCATCATACTCTATCTTATTCTTTCTGTTACTTATAATCAATGCACCAAAACAAGTAAAGATATGCTTGATAAGGCTAAGAATGGTGTTGAAAATGTAACGGAAACAGTATCTGATGTGGCAGAAAATGCCAATGAAGAGTTTTTTAGTGACGAAGGTGCTTATGATGAAGAAAATAGCGACCTCGCAGATCAATTATTCGATGATGAAGAGCCTGAATATGAGGAGGAAGTGAAAGCAGAAGTGAGGAAAACGACGCCTACTCCAAAACCAAGGCAAGCGCAAACCTATACTTCCTCAGACGGGAAATACATGGTGGTTGCTGGCAATTTCTTGGTAGAAGCCAATGCTGGCAATATGGTCAAGAAACTAAATAATCTTGGTTACAGTGCCGAGTCAGTTGTGTTTGACGAATCACAATATTATACTGTGCTGGCAACGAGGAGTAATGATTACAACAAGGTCTTGTCTGTCTCCAGTCAATTAAAATCCAAAGGGATTGACAACTACGTCAAATCTCAAAAATTCTGATCGATGTGTGGGAGATCTTCACTTACTGTTACAGAGAAAGAGTTAGAAAAACGATTCAATGCTACGTTCTATAGCGAAGATCTTGAGCGATACAATCCTCTACCTAATTTTAATGTTGCGCCTACGCACATGCATCCAGTGATGACAAATCTGGATCAAGAACACCTCCAATTTTTCAGGTGGGGATTGATTCCGTTTTGGGCGAAAGACATCAAGGTCGGTTATAAGATGATCAATGCCAGAAAAGAAACACTACTAGAAAAAAACACATTCAAAAATGCTGTCAATAAAAAACGGTGTATTGTGCCTTTTGATGGATTCTATGAATGGAAAAAAACGGAAGACGGCAAACAACCGTATAGAATAGTTACAACAGATACAGACATTTTTAGCGTCGCCGGTTTATGGGAACGATGGAAATCTCCTGAAGGTCAAGACATCTATTCCTTTACCTTAATCACACAAGAACCGAATGAATTAATGACAGACATTCACAATCGGATGCCTGCCATATTGTTGCCAGATCAAGAGCGAGATTGGTTGGATATGACAATCCCTGCCGAAGAAGCTATACAGATGTTGGAGCCCTATCCTTCAGAGTTGATGAAGGCGTATCGGGTGTCGAAGAGGGTTGGCAATGTACGTGAAAACGACAAGGAATTAATTCATGAAGTGAATGAATCATGATGAATGCTCCTTTGTCGCAAGTTATGAATGCTCCTTTGTCGCAAGTTATGAATGCGCCCTATGTCGCAAGTGATGAATGCGCCTTTCAGTTGCAAGTGATGAATACTCCCTATCGGGAGTAAGTGTGGAGTCCCGCTTTTTAGGAATTAATTCACGAAGTGAATGAATAATGATGAATGCTCCTATGTCGCAAGTTATGAATGCGCCTTTCAGTTGCAAGTGATGAATGCTCCCTATCGGGAGTAAGTGTGGAGTCCCGCTTGATGCGGGAAGTGTAGGGCATTTTGGAAGAAGGATGCTTTTCGGAAATAGAATCACGTATTTAATTGCTGAGGCGAAGACGCCTGCAGCGACAAACACTAGAACTTGAACAGTCAACATGGTAGAAATGTACTACCGGGTAAAAAAGGTGTTGCTCAACCTTAATGCTCGTCGACGATAATTTCACCATGCTTCATCACGAAATCAACATCGGAAAGTAAATTAATCCAACGCAAAACATCTCCTTTTACTGCAATGATGTCAGCTTTTTTGCCTTCACTGATTGTACCATAGGTGTCATCCACACCCATCATTTTGGCTGGCCAATACGTCGCTGATTTAATGGCATACATGGCATCGATACCAAATTCATTTACCCAAACATCCAATTCATTCCACGTAGACTGGCAATGAAATTTCATAGGGATGCCGCTGTCGGTGCCGACCAACAACACGACTCCTGCTTCTATCAACTGTTTGACCTTAGTCTCTAATGTCGGTTTGCGACTTGGCGTCAATTGAAAATATGGCAGACGACCAGGATGAAGAATCGACTGTTCAATATCCTCGATGATGTCTTGCGGCAAATCCAAATGCCAACAATCATTATCCAACATTTCTGGGTTGTCTCGGACATATTCATAATTATATAAACCTTCTACTGTTGGCGTCCAGTATAGTGGACCAAGATTCATCTGTGCTGTTCGTTCGCGAATCATAGCCATCACATCATCGGGATATCGTGGAGCAGATGATAAGCCTGTATGTTCGAAATTATCTACACCAGCTGCGAGTCCTCTTCGTATTTCTTCTGGTCGGTGTGAATGACCAACTACGGTTAAGTTGTGTTTATGTGCTTCATCGACAACGGCCTTAACTTCTTCCATTGTCATCTGGTCTTGGTCTATCAACTTTATGCAATCCACGCCTGCGTCAGCTAATCGTCTAACTTTCTGTCTTGCGTCAGAAGCTCCTGTTACGCCCCAGCGAAATGCTTCTGTACCTGGATAGGGTTCGTGTTGTATGAATGGACCAGACATGTACATAGTTGGGCCTGGTATTTCGCCCCGATTGATCCGATCGCGCACGTCTAAACTAGCCTCTAATGGTGCACCCAAATCTCTTGCACTTGTAATTCCTGCTCTAAGCAATTGATGTGCTGAAGCTGGTATGACGACATTTGCAAAGCGTTTGATGTAGGCGGTATCCCAATGTGCATAATCACTATGACCATTTATCATCAGGTGGACGTGCATGTCCCACAGTCCTGGCAACACACTCATGCCTTCTGTGGAAATGACTTCGGCGTCTGCTGGGATGTCTGTATTTCCTTGGTGGCCGACGTGCGTGATTTCGTCGTCTTCGACAAGAATGACGCTATTGTGGATTGGTTTTCCGCCGAAGCCGTCTATGAGTGTACCGCCGACGAGGGCTTTGGTTTGGGCGAAAAGAAATAAGGGGGATAGGGCTAATAATAATTGAATGATGAATTTCATATTAGAGATATTGAAGCTCTTAAAAATAGGGATAATTACAGCATTTACTTATGCATTCTTAATTGAATTTTATTCCCCTAGTAAAACGCTGTCTTTAAAGTACTTGAGATGTGTTTTGCCCTAGCTCATTTTCATTCTTACTTCTAAGCAACAATGTACACACAGCCGCAATAATCAATAAAACGCCAGCAAATGAAATCGCATTCCGAGGGTCATTACCCAAAAAGTTTTTCAGGATATAGCCAAAGGTCAAGGTCTGAATGATCATTGGAATGACAATCATCATATTGATGATACCCATATAAACACCATAGCGCTCTTTCGGAATATCTTTAATCACCATCAAATATGGAATCCCCATCATACTCGCCCATCCAATCCCAAAACCAGCAATTGCAAAGAACAAGACATGTTTATTTGCAATGTGCGGAAACCATAAAAAGCCAATTGCAGCCAGCACCAAACAAATGGCATGTACGTATTTAGGATTGTATTTTTTGGCAAATCCTACGAGTAAAAAAGCAACTAAAAATGTGACAATATTATACCAGCCATTAACTAGTCCTGACCAACTTACCGCCTCACTGTAGGCAGCTTCATTGCTGGATGGCGTTGCATTCCAAACAGAAAGAGCAATACTTTTAGATGAGTTTTGCCAATAGCAAAATAAGGCATACCATTGGAACAAGTAGATTAGTGCTAGCTGCCACATGACACTAGGCATATCTTTTATGGCAGCAAAAATCTCAATAAGGGGATCAAACACACTTCGCTTTTCATTTCGCAATACGAGTAATTCTTCTTCAGTAGGTGGCATCTCTTCTGTCTTACTCATACTCCATAAAATAGATGCAATAGAACAAAAGGCACCCAAGAAAAAAGAAGCATATACCCATGTGGGTAACGAACCAGTTTTACCAACTATAATTAATGGAAAAATGAAGAGAGATAAATTGGATAAGGTTTGGCCTAGGCCAGTAAAAAAGCTTTGCATCTGAAAACCTAAAGGTTGCTGCTCTTCTACCAACTGGTCCGCAATCAATGCTCGGTATGGTTCCATCGCAGTATTATTACCAGCATCTAGTATCCATAACAATCCAGCCGCCATCCATAAAGAACTACTAAACGGAAACGCCAATAGTGTCAAACTACACAGTATCGCACCAATTAAAAAATAAGGTTTTCGTCGTCCAAGTTTGGGGCTCCACGTTTTGTCACTCATCGCACCAACTATTGGTTGAACAATAAGTCCCGTTACTGGTCCCGCTAGGTGCAATATTGGTATCTGGTCTGGCGAAGCACCTAAGAAATCGTAAATCGGTGTAACTGCACTTTGTTGTAGCCCAAAACTATACTGAATGCCAAAAAATCCAACATTCATATGAAGTATCTGCCAGAAACTTAATTTGGGTTTATTCAATTGCATTATCAGATTTAAAGATGAGGTATGTTATATAAATATACAGTGTTGATATATTCATTCCTCGGAAAATTTGCATGGACGAACGTCGTTTTCATTCGACTATATTTAGACACTATTCTTCTTCAGCAGATGGCTCCAATAATTTTCTATCATTCAAAAAGTGGTACCATCGAAACATCTTCTTCATGTCTCTCAGGTATACGCGATTCTCATCGTAATCAGGAATGATGTTTTTGAAAGCAGCCTTTAATTCATCATCACTTTTATCTGGAGTTGGAATTTTATCTGGAGCAATTTTCAACATTTTTTCAAATACCTCTCTTAGTGGAATGGTATCTTCTGTGGTATATATCGCTATCGATTCTAAAGGCGTAAACTGATACTTTCTTGAAGAACAAAAACGCCCTTTACCACTATCTATATCTTCTACGATCAAACCATTTGATCTGTTGCCAATCATTTTGAAAAGGCCTGGCAAACCTGAAACCGAAAGTATTTTTGTTAAGTCCATGAGTGCAAAAATACATTTCTATATGCAATTGACGTATCTTTCGCGCATGTCAATGAGACTTAATAAATACATTGCTCATTGCGGCATTTGTTCGCGCCGCAAAGCAGTTGATCTAGTCAAGGGAGGTCGAGTCACCGTAAATGGTAAAGTGGAGACCAATCCAGCCTACGAAGTAGACCCCAAAGACAAAGTCAAATTCGATAATAAGACGGTCAAAGTAGAGAAGGAAAAGGTGTATATCTTGATGAATAAGCCTAAAAACACCTTGACGACAGTGTCTGATGATCGAGGAAGGCGAACCGTTTTAGACATCGTTTCCAAGAGAGTGACCCAGCGAGTGTATCCTGTTGGTCGCTTAGATAGAAATACAACAGGGTTACTTTTATTGACCAATGATGGCGATTTGGCAAAGAAATTATCTCATCCTTCTCACGGGGTCAAAAAAATCTATCACGCTACTTTAGACCGCAATTTACTTCCTTCCGATTTAGACAAAATAGCGAGAGGCATAGAATTAGACGATGGTCTAGCTGAGGTTGATCATGTCGGCTACATAGATGGCGAATCCAAGAATCAAGTGATGCTAGAACTCCACTCTGGCAGAAATAGAATCATCAGACGGATTTTTGAGCATCTGGATTATACCGTGTCAAAACTTGATCGTATTTATATGGGAGGCTTGACCAAGAAGGATATACCGAGGGGATGGTTTCGGGAGTTAACGCCGAAGGAATTGATTATGTTGAAGCATTTTGTGTAGGGATTAAGTTGAAGTTATTTTGAGTTGAGATTGAGATGATTCGTACGTTATTAGGTTTTTATTTTTCAATAACCACCTCGTCCAGCTGATGGCGTCCACCCTTCCAAAGAGGGGAATTTTCATACTCCAATGGGCATGACCCATCGCTTCCTTTGCAGATGTTTTAATGATTGCTTGCAGACCCTCTTGTTCTTTATCATTCCTTAGTTTTTTCATTTAAAACTTGCCGTTCCTATTCTTCCAATACTTTTTTGGTGGTATAGTACTTATAACATCCCAATGTTCTGCAACAATACCATTCTCCAGTCTGAACAAATCGAAATAAGCTATAGTATCATTTTCAAAATAACCCTCATTCATTGTTAGTACGAAATTGCCTTCTCCAATTACTTTATGAATTTTTGTAAAGCCTACATTTATATTTTCACGTTTATACTTATACAGCAGATTCTTAATGCTATGCAATCCATCAGCAACATTTGAATTATGTTGGATGTAGATGTCCCCATTAAAGTATTTATCAACTTTATCTATTTTTTTCTGTATCAATAGCGTGGTTAGAAATTCAACGATTATTTCTTTATTTCGTTTAGTAAATTCCTTGTCCATTATTCTAATTGGTCCGTCAATTTGTGACCTTCCACTTGAATTTGTTGGATTAATTTTTTCTGCATTCTCCCAATGCTCGACGATAAGGCCCTCAGCAAAGCGAAAGACATCATATACTATTTCAGGTTTTCGTGAATTATAAACTGACTGCACAAATACATAATCATTGTCTTCAATGACTCTGACAATTTCAATACTTAGTCCCTGTTTAATTTTATTCTCTAGGTGTTTGACAAATGCCTCTTTACCATCAACTATAGTTAAATTATGATGCTTAAATGATGTGGAATGGAGTAACGAAAATGCGTTACTTGATAGACCATTCAATCCTTCTACAAACTTTATTGCTAATTCTCTATTACTGTAGGCCTTGCTTTCAACCTCCTGGCAATAACATGCTAGATTTAATAAAGTAAGAAAACTAATGAATACTAATAACTGCCTCATAGTACTTTCTTTGCTACAAAATTATCTATAGTGTTGTTAATAGGAACTATCAAAAAAAGCGGCATTACTATACTTATCGGAAAGTACCAATGGTATTGTTGAAATTGATCATGTCGGCTATATTTAATTAATAAGCTTGTCAATTACGAGGATGTAAATTCTCCTCCATTGGAGGAGTGGTCCCACTGTAGAGTGGGAGCGAGGTGGTTTTTTATTCAGGCCATTCAGGTGATAAATGGTAAGTTTATAAAGGGAATTTTATACTCCAATGGGTCATGACCCATTGCTTCATTTGCATCTTAATTAAAAAAGCATATCATTTATTAAACTGATTCATGGTATGACCAATCCCTATTGTCGCATAACTTTTCACCGCTTCCGCAGAATTTTTGATGATCGCTGGTAATCCTTCTCTCTCTTTTTCATTCCATTTACCCAAAACAAAATCGACTTGTTGTCCTTTGTGAAAGTCATTGCCTATACCAACACGCAACCTTGAATACCCTGATGTGCCCAAGACTTGTGTAATGTCTTTTAATCCATTGTGCCCACCATCGCTGCCTTTACCTTTCAATCGAAGTTGGCCAAATTTTAAATTCATGTCATCTACGATCACCAATAAGTTTGCTGGTAGAATCTTCTTTTTCTGTCCCCAGTAGTTAACTGCTTTTCCACTGCGGTTCATATAAGTGGATGGTTTGAGCAAGACGAGCGTCCGACCCTTATGTTTTATTTCAGCGATATCTCCAAGCGTATCATTTTTGAATGTTGTCTTTCCCCATTCTGCTAAATAATCGACGACGTCAAAACCAACATTGTGTCTGGTGTTGTCGTATTCTCTTCCCATATTGCCCAAACCTACAATCAAGTACTTCATAGGATCTTCTTTCTCTTCTTCTTTTTTAAATAATGATGTTATCCACTTCAACATACATAAACAAAGGTAGAGTTCCTTTTGCGGAATGAAAACAAATGTAGATTAGTAATTTAACATGAAGTGTTCTTGTGAAACTGCTAATTGTTTAAACGGTACAATTGAGCTTTGTCATCGTTCATGCCAACGAGAAGAAATTCGTCATTGATGATGATCATGTCACTGACCGAGCCTTTGATTAACAAGCCTGATTTTTTCTGCGACACTGTTTGAAATCCGTCCGGTTTATTTAATAAGACAAGACCATAATCGCCGTCCTGTGACCCTAGACTACTTGTATAGCTGAAGTTATTGCCTGCAAGAATTAAATCCTTGCGGCCGTCTTTATCAATATCAATTGACAGAAGTGAATTGACAGATGAAAATTGTGCTTCTTTAGCTAAGGCGTGTCTATCAAAATCTCCATTTCCTTTATTATAAAAAATAGACGATTCATATACCTCACTTGATCCAACAATCGTAAAGGACTCGTCAAAGTCAGCAGACTGCATTCTTTGATAAAAGTCCGCATAGTTGGTAAAGGATTGCTTGAATACAGGCAATTGTTTGAATAACTCATCTGCACTGTGTAACATCTCATCACCTGAGAAAACAACTAGATCATGAGACATTTGCTGCTTCGTATTCACCCTGCGTATGGTTGCTTCTTTGTCAGAAAGAATGTTATTTGTTCCAATATTACCAGCGACAAAATCAATAAAGCCATCGTTATTGAAATCGTCTACCACCAAAGATTGCCACATACCTGCGGAACCATGAAGCTCTCTTTTTGCAAACCCTCCTTTATTGTTGACGAGGATTAGAATTGGTGCCCATTCACGTGCAATGATCAAGTCTTGATCGTCGTCGTTGTCAATATCTGCCCAAATAGCATCTGTAACTTGTCCAACAAACTCTAAATGCTCATTACCATATGACTTGAACTTATCATCATTAGATTCGGTTTTTCCATTATTGACCAACAATTGTGATCTGCCTCCAAACTGGTGTATGTTGTTTTTTCTGTGAAGGGGATCAAACTGATTTGTATGGTTTTTTCCAAATCGAGAACCTATGAATACGTCTACATCATTATCATTATCGAAATCTGCTGTAGCAATTGTGCTTGGGTTTTCAGAGTATGGGATGAGATCTTGGTAAAACTCAAAGCCGTTTTCATTATCATAAATGCGCAAAATTGCTTTACCATGTTGAGAACTGCATATGAGCATTTCTTCATCTCCATCTAAGTCCATGTCTACTGACGACGCAACTGATTCTTCAATTGGGGTTTGATTTGACCACACATCTTGATACCATGAAACGAATGTGCCATTAGTTTGGGACTGCAATGCAGTACTTGGATACCCTCTACTATTTCCAAAATAAACATCATCCAAACCATCATTATTGAAATCACCTATCGCAAGCGGAGGCCCATGTCTTCGAAACTCCTGAAATTCCAGTTGGTTGCTTGATTCTTTAAAGTTGTTGTGGTGCCGCAAGGATAAACGTACTGTATCCAATTCAAAAAATGGGGTCACATCTTCATTTAAAACTTTAGCGACAGCTTCTTCAGATTGGATAATCGAATGCATTTTATTTATAGCCAAATTTTTGAGTATGGTCTGTTTCTTGTTTGGCCAAGTTACTACTGCAGAATCAATCTTCGTAGAATTCTCCAGTCCAAACACCAAAACATGGTCAGACTGTGACATCATCCCATTCGCTGGGTTGAGTTCTTTGTAATACGTTTGACCATCAGAAAACAACATAATTTTTGATCCGATTGCAAACGGATTCTGTTGTATTCCTTGTAATTTAATTTTTACATAATTGTTTCTACTACTGTTTTCATACAGCTCGGCATAGTCGTTAATGTTTGACGTCACAATATCAAGGTCTCCGTCTAAATCAAAATCAGCAGTTGCTGCTCCTGTGGAACTTCCTACGGTTGAAAATGATTGTTGTGAAAATTTCAGCCCATCATGTTGAACAAATAATCTGTTGGTCGCCAAACCTGATGGCATTTGAGCAGCTAATTCAAGATCTGGAGCTGAAACCTGAATTTGCTCATTGGCAATAAAATTCAAATAGTCTAAATCATTTGGCCGACGCAAAATCCCATTGCTGACAAAGACATCTTTCTTGCCATCATTTGTAAAATCTTCAATGATGGTCGACCAACTCCAATCTGTTTTATCTATTCCCGAAAACTCACTAATCTCACTGTAATACGGAACACCATCTTGAATCACCCTTCCCAATTGCAGTTGGTTATGTGGCAGCTGATAATGATAACCAATTTGTTGTTTAAAATTGTAAATGCTCGTTGGGTCGTGACTGACTGTCGTCTTCAAAATTGAAGCATCATCAGGCTTCATATCTAATGTAACTATATCAGGAATACCATTATCATCAACATCTGCAATATCGACTCCCATTGAAAATTGGCTGGTGTGATAAGTGCTTTGTTTCATGGTCTCTATAAAGGTCTTATCTCCTTGATTTAAATAAATGTAATCGTGCTCATGAAAATCATTGGCAATATAGATGTCTGGATACCCATCATTATTTAAATCAGAAATCGCAATGCCTAACCCATAGCCTATTCTACTAGCATAGATATTTGATGATACAGTCACATTCACAAAATATCCATCTTTGTTTTCATAAAATCGATCTCCTTTTTCAGCATCCAATTCATGACGCAAATCAGATTTCCCATAATTAGACGTTTGATGAACAGAGTGATTCAGCAAGTACATGTCTAAGTCACCATCTAAATCGTAATCGAAAAAAGCGGCGTGTGTAGAAAAACCAGAATAGGAGAGACCATATTTTTCTGTTTCTTCGACAAATGAAGGAAATCCCTTATCATCAATCCCCTGATTAATCAACAGTCTATTGTGTCCTTTAAACGATTTGTAATTACCAACTTGGCATATAAATATATCTAATAAACCATCAGCATTAATATCGACGAAAGAAATACCAGTACCCCACCCCATTATTGAATCAAATCCAAGCTCAGTAGAAGCGTTTGTAAACGATAAAGTACTGTCTGCATTATTGATATATAAAGCTGGACTACTTTGATTTGAATTAAAGATAAGATCTGGATAACCGTCATTATTCACATCGCCAGCAGCGACGCCAGCTCCATTATAGCAATAGAGGTATTGTATGATGTTTATGGAGTCGCTTTCAACCAGATCATTTCTAAAATCAATGCCAGTCTGATGGTGGTCAAGTTCATTGAATAGTTGTTCGACTGAGGTTAACTCATCCTGATCACAAGAGCTACAGACGACAACCACAAGTATGAGAATTGTACAGATGTTTTTCATTCTTCGCTAGCTATCACTGCTACTTGGCCAGAAATGCTTGTTGTATTGCCATCAACAAACCGCAACACTGCGTGCCACACATAGCTTGTCTCTTGTACAACTTGACCATTGTAAGTCCCATTCCAGCCAATGGTATCATCATTAATTGGATAATCAGTTTCTTCGTATACCAAGCCACCCCATCTGTCAAAAATCCTAAAGGACTCTACTTGACCTCCTACAGATGAAGAAATAAATAAGACATCGTTGATGTTATCTCCATTTGGACTAAATGCATTTGGTACGTAAATATTTTTCTGTACATCAACTTCAACTCTGATATCGTCCATCAATTCACAACCATTGACATCAACAATCTGTACAGAAAATGTGGAGCTTTCCAGTGGCCTCACCCAGATGCCATCACAATTCTCACAGTCCAGTTCAAGTCCATTTTGAAACCATTGAACTTGATCAGGAATTCCTCGATTGAGGACAGGCATCAGAAACACAGAGTCTCCCAAGGTCAATAACATATCCTCGCCCAAATCAGCCTGTTTTGCTTCTGGAAATGTGTTCACCTCAGCAATACCATCAAATTGAACACACACTCCATTTGCACGTAAAGCATAATCGCCTGGCTGATCAACAATAACCGAATCGGCATTACTCCCATCAAACCATTCATAGGAAGTCGCCTCTATAGGAGAATAGATGATTGCTTCCGTTCCTTCACAATTGAAGAAAATGCTTTCTGAAAAATCAATGTCATTTTCAGATATGACTTCTCCCCCAGTTGGATCAAGTTCATCAGTGGTTGATGGATCATCTGTTAACTGACGATCTTGAAAAGCAAAACGCAAAGACGAATGAAAGCCGTGACTTTCAAAATCGCCAATAAAATCTGTCGGAGGTTCCACCACCAAGTCTATCGTATTCTCGCCTAATACATACGTAAAGCGATCCATCTTGAAAATATTAGGCTCCGAAATATCAATTAATGGTTGAATCAAACTATTCTCGACAGTTAGAATTTTAAACCCTGCTGGGAATGTATCTCGGAATTCACTCATGATTTGACCGATTCCCAATCGATTATTAAAGGTATAGTGAACTTCAAATGGTTCGCATGGAATAATTTCTTGGGGTGCTACTTCTTTGGTAAAATCAAAGGTATATGGACAAGAACAACCATCTGCGCTTGTACCTTCTGGCCCTTTTAACAAAAATTCCATTTCACCAGACCCTTTATCAAATTGAAAAAGCCCTCTTGATGGTGAATAACCAAATAGGATGCCTTCTTGATTAAAAAAAAGTGCGTCTATACTGGGCTCGCCTGTACTGGCAAAATTTATTGATGATACGCTGCCACCAATCCCGACTGTTGCCAACTGTGTTTGTAATTGATCAAATGCATATGTCGCTCCTGTAAGCGGATCAGTTGCAAGATCGGTCATGCGCACGGAGTTCTGACCAGTTACACCTAAAAATCCAACTCTTTGATTTCCGAGTGATAAGTTTACACTATAAAATCGCGTATCACTTTGAAAATTTTCATCATATCCGAAAAAAAACAAACCACTACCATTAGCCGAAATGTCACCTGATTGAATATCAAAATCGTTATCCAAATCGGGTGGTTTGCTAATGACACGAATGGTTCCTGCCCCATCAATTTGAATTAATTCACGCTCATCGACGTCTAAAGCATAAAGACGTTTGTCTCTGACATTGTATGACAAGGCTGTCAGCCTGCGTCGTTCAGACAAACTGATTTCTGTAAATTGAAAATCATTCGATTCTTGATCAATCCGATATAAGCGCGAGTTGCCTTCAGATTGATTATAAATCACCAGATAGAAGGCACCATCACATTCTACATCCTGTGCTGTCAAAGCTATGGATGACATAATGATTACAGATGCTATCAGCAATCTCATATATTTATTTGGTACACCTGCATAGGTCCATCATTATTTACGACAAGCAAATATTCTTGATCACCTTGTTTCATCACTTTCAGATGCCTCACTTGCTTGTCTAATGTTAATCCAAATTTTCCATTATGCCAAAATTTATATTCCAGATCCTCTTCTTGCGACAGTACAATGCCATACCCAGCATCATATCTCCCTACTTCTGGTTTGGCGTAATAAAAATTTCCACCCAAGATTAGGCTGTTTTTCCCATCATTCGTCAAGTTTGTTGAGGCCATCGCATATACAGGTGTTAGCTGTGCTTGATTAGGCAACGCTTTCAATTCAAATGAAGTGCCATTATTGATTAAGATACTAGAAGACATCACAGTTGCTTTTTTAGTAATTGCATTTTGCATGGCTTCTGGAGGAAAAATATCATCAATAGATTCATTTTGGAATTCTTCGTATTTAAGATATTTCTTTCTTAAGGCTGGAATTTGCATGGCCAAGTCATGTTTTAAAACCAACGGATACGATTCTTCTCCAAAATACCGACTGATGATTGGTTCTGCAGAACCATTGCGATCAAAGTCATTGACCACCATAGTAACAGGTTTTTCATCTGATGCCTTAAATCGGGAATTATGACCATGGTTGCCAAGAATAAAATCTTGGTCTCCATCACCATCAATATCCAAGGGTTTTATCATATTCCACCAACCTTCGGTTCCTGACAAGCCCATTTCTACAGATTGGTTAACGAGTTTGCCATTTCGATTTTCAAAATAGCTAATGCCCATCCATTCACCGACTATCAGTAAATCTTGGTCACCATCTTCGTCTGCATCTGTCCAAGTGGCATCTGTGATCATTCCCAATTGTTTCAATTCAGGTGCTAGCTGTTTTGCTTGGTCTGTAAATTTTCCCTTTCCATCATTCATCAATAAAAAACCATCTGCTGGAACACCCACTAACTTGGGAACAGCACGAGAACCAACAAACAAATCCTGATCTCCATCATTATCCACATCAGCAGCAGTGACGACAGATGAGTTCTGAAATTTGAAGCTCGGTAAAATCTGACTGGATTTAGTGAATGTGCCATTGCCATTATTCAAATATAGACGGTCAATTAAAGGAGCTGCATTTGCTGCAAATTCGTTGCTGCCACTAGCCACATATAAATCTATATCGCCATCATTGTCAGCATCAAAACACGTACAGTCAACATCTTCAGTGTCCTTATCTTTTGTGAAAATAGCTTGTGTAGACTTTCGAAATCTTGCGCCGGTTCGGCCGAAGTAAAGTTCGCCTGCTTGGCCATGTGCTCCACCAACATAAAAATCATCCTTGCCATCGCCATTAAAATCAGCAGTACAAAAGGCAGGACCTTCCGCTGATAACATATGGTACAAAAGTCTGTCGCGATCAAAGTCTACGTACGCATTTTCTTTATGGATAAAATTGATTCCGCTCTTACTAGTAATGTCCTCAAATTGTTGTTTTGCTTGAGGCTTGTTTTGTATTTCTGAAGGAATTGATTCAAACTGTTGACTGTTGTGGTTGATGGTAATGGTCTGATTTGGCAATACCTTCAGTGGTGGTTGTTTTTTACCATTTAGCCAAGTAACAAAAACCTCTACACTATCTGCTGTAGCAAGACCAAAGTGCGCCCGAGGATCTACTGATGATTGAAACCCTCTGACAGGCACTTGTTCGTGATAGACGTAATTACCATTTTGTATAACCTCGACTTTTGCACCAATGCCTTGTGTATTACCACCAGGTCCTTCTAATATTACTTTTAAATAATGGTGATTTTTATGGGTATCATTGGTGTTGATATAGACAGAAGCAACATCATTGACATTATTGATCACCAAATCCATATCGCCATCATTATCCAGATCAGCATAGGCAGAACCATTGCTGTGACTTGGTTCGTCTAAACCCCAATTGGTAGTCTCATTATTGAATGTAAGATTCCCATCATTCCGATACATATAATTGGAAATCTTATTTGACGGGATTACTTCTGTCAATGTTTGAAAGTCCACTCCGTCTTTTGAAATAACTTTTCTAGCCATTTCTTCTGTTGAAATGTAGTTGATGTAGTCTTGATCAGTGAGGTCTTTATGGATTCCATTGGCAATAAACAAATCGCGAAAACCATCATTATCAAAATCGCATATTAACGCACCCCAGCTCCAATCGGTAGCTTCGACACCAGCCAAACGGCCAATCTCACTAAAGCTTTTATTTTGATTGTTGAGTTGCAGCATGTTTCTTGTAAATTGGTGATAGTATCCGTTCTCTAAATTGTATTGGTACTTGTCCCAATTTTCAAATGTTGTTTTCGTTTTTAAGCGATCGTGTGGCTCTGGCAACATTTCGGTGACAAATATATCTGGGTAGCCGTCATTATTAATGTCTGCCATATCTGCTCCCATCGATGCACCGCTGATGGACTTCATTTGTTGTTCTAGATCTTCTGAGAAGGTGCCATCTCCGTTATTCATATAAATGTAATCGCGTTCGAAAAAGTCATTGGAGATATATAAGTCTTGCCAGCCATCCAAATCAATGTCTCCTACAGTTACACCCAGACCAAAGCCGATGATGCTACCATAAATTCCGGCTTCTTCACTGACATCGGTAAATACACCTCCATCATTACGAAACAATTTATCCCCGCCTTCTTCACTACGTATTGGCCGTTGGTTCTTCCTTAGGTTAAAACTTCCAATTGCTTGGAATGAATTATTGAGTAAATAGACATCGAGATCATTGTCATTATCAAAATCAAAAAATGCTGCGTGCGTTGAGAATCCATTATCAGCTAAACCATAAGCCTTTGCTTCTTCTTTAAACGTGCCATCACCTTGATTTATAAATAATTCATTTTGCTTATTGTCACCTTCTATATCGCCTGAGTTGCAGACATAAATATCGATGAGTCTGTCTCCATTGATATCCACCATACTGACGCCTGTTGACCAACTTTTCTCACCGCCGACTCCTGCTTTATCAGTCACATCTGTAAATGTGAGATCACCGTTATTTATATAGAGTTTATTTTTTTCCATGTTGGCCGTCAGGTAAATATCTACGAAGCCATCATTGTTGACATCAGCAATGCCGACACCACCTCCGTTATAAAAGTTACGGTAAGTATAGATATTGAAGTCCTGTCTAAATTCGAGTTTGTTTTCAAAGTCAATGCCACTTTTATTAGAAGTTAATGCATAGAATTGCTTGTCAGTGATGGCTTCAGTATTTTCTTCACACGCCATACAACACAGCATCAGTACAAAAACAAAAGCAACAGTACTCTTCATATGGTTTATTTGCCAGTAGTTAAAATGTCATCAAGATTCGTTAAATCAGAGAAAAGGAATTCTATTCGTTGTTCCTTGGTATAATAGATTACCAACCGACGGTTGCCATCAATTTTAGCATATGCTTTACCAGTTCCTGGCGATTTAATGGGAAAAAATCCTGGTCCATACCAACGTTCGAACATCCCTTTGACATCTTCAATTAATACATCTGACCAAAGTTCTTTATTCCATGGCGACCAACCAATGTATTGGATAAATCCGATCATGGATTGAATTTTGTCGTTTTTAAATTTCGGGTAAAACTCAAACCCTGCTTCATACTTTAAGTCTGTGATTTTTTGATACACTGTGGTATTCTGAGAACCTTCTCTTGCCAGCCCTTGCTTATTCAATTCCCAACACTTGTCATAAAATACTTTTGACTCCATGCCAAAATGAAACCCATGAAACAAGGTATCATTTTTAATTCCAGAAGCTAATCCTCGCTTAACAGCTTTATGGTATTCTGACTTTGGCTTGCAAGCGATCACAATACTCAACAGTAAAATCCCTACAAGTATCTTATTCATGTCTGTTAAATATTTTGGGTGAATCATTATTCAAAAAAAATATGAGTTGTTCTTTTGTTTTAGTCTGCAAATGTACAATTCCTCGAGTTTCACCAGTAACTAAAATTCCAGATTTTGATGTTTGTAGCGACTCAAACTTGCGATCTGTTGTCTGCGTCATTGCTAGACCAACACTAGCAGCTTGAATACCAATTTCAGGCTTTTGGTTGTATTGATTTCCTCCACAAATGATATCTAATTTTCCATCTTTATTTATATCCAATGTTTCAAAAGCCATAACGACAGAATATTGTGCTTCTTTTGGTAAAGGCTCAAATTTAAATACAAGATTTCCTTCATTCCAATACACACCAGATCTAAATTCTTGCATTTTATAAACAAGGCCTGACTTGAGTTGTTCTGGAGTAAAAATATCAGCTATCTGTTGTCCAGCATAACTTTTAAAATCAGGGTATTTCTTTGCTAGATAAGGCAGTTGTTTTAATAAATCAATTCGTTGGGCAATCGGATATTCATTGGTTTCTTTAACCACAGAAAATACTTGTTCAATTTTTCCATTCTGATCAAAATCATTAACATACAATTTGAATGTATCAGCCTCAGAAAATCGATTGTTCAGTCCATAGTTGCCAACGAGTATGTCCTGATCACCATCTTGATCAAGATCTGCCACATGAAGCGCAGACCATAAACCAACGGAACCAAAATCTTTTCTACTAAAGGAACCATCCTCATTGAGAAATAAGATAGGTTTCATCCATTCGCCTATACAAATGATATCCTCATCACCGTCCTTATCAATATCTGTGGCTTCTACTGCGGTCAACATGCCAAGGTCTTCAAATACCGGTTGTTCTGAACGTTTCAACTTACCAGTTCCATCATTTTTTAAGACATACAAATTTGATGGAATCCCATAAGCTGCGTGTTGCACAAAAGTACTGACAATTAAATCCTGTTCTCCAGTCTTACCATTATCAAGTGTTGCCACGGAAGAACTGTTTTCAAATCGGAAGGATGGTAAAATTTGATTGCTTACAGTCATATTTTTACCTGCGTTGTTTATATACAAGCGATCAGCAAGCTTCGCATTGTTGGGCCCAAATTCTGTACTTCCACTAGTGACATATAGATCCAAGTAGCCGTCGCTATTCACATCAGTGCACGCACAGTCAGTATCTTCTGAGGCCTTGTGTTTTTGAAAATCTGAAGACTTAATTTCGCGAAAAGATCCATTTGATCTGCTGTAAAATAATCGGCCAGCTTGTCCTGCAGCACCACCAATAAATACATCTTTGTTGCCGTCATTGTTAAAATCTCCAGTACATACTGCCGGACCTAGATTGTTGTGCATTTGAAACAACAGTGCCTCTTTATCAAAATCAGACGATGGCACTTCTTTATGTTTGAATGGTAAAGGCGATTGTTTATCGAGTTGATATAGTGGTTTAGGAGATGGGGATTCCACTATTGATTCTCCACGGACATATGATACTAATCTTCGAGTATTGGCGTCCACATTTGTAATAGATGTTCTTGTGTAGTCTGGCCACTGCACAATTAGTGAATCAACTGTATCCGCCGACCCTAAACCAAAATGAGCAATGGGTGGAATTGAAGACATAAAGCCTCTGGCTGTAAATATCTCCACAGTTTGGACTTGATCATTCTGATACAACAGCACTTTGGCACCAATACCAAAAGGGTTGGCTTCTTTATACTTCAGTTGCACGCTTAGATAATTGCTTGATTCGATCGTGTTCTCGTAAATAAATGGTGCAGCATTGATGTTGTTAACGACCAAGTCAAGATCGCCATCATTATCAAGATCAGCGTAAGAAGCGCCATTGCTAAATCCCTTTTCATTCAATCCCCAAGCTTGAGCCACATCTTGAAACTGTAAATCACCTTCATTTTTAAATACTTGATTTGGTATTGCTTCAGATGGAATTTTGGCAATCAATGATTCAATGCCACCTTTTTCATCAAAGAGTATTTGTCGTACTTGATCTGGATTCGAATAAAAATTGATGTAGTCTTGATCTAATAAATCTTTATAAATACCATTGGCTACAAATATGTCTTTATTGCCATCATTATCCATATCAAACAATAGAGCTCCCCAACTCCAATCTGTGGCCTCTACACCAGCAAGTCTTCCTACTTCTGCAAATTGCTTGCCTGCTAGGTTCAGTTGGAGTACATTTCGTCCAAATTGACGATGATAGCCATTGTCAATTGTTGCGGCATACTTATTCCAGTTTTCAAATTGTGCTTTTGATTTTAATCGTTGTTCTGTTGCTGGTAACATTTCTGTTACGAAGATTTCAGGAAAACCATCGTTATTCAGGTCCGCAATATCAGCGCCCATAGACCCCATACTCAGCTCGGATATGTAAGATTCCACAGATTCAGTAAATGAACCGTTCTTATTGTTGATGTACAAATAGTCCTTTTCAAAAAAATCATTGCTGACGAAAATGTCAGGCCATCCATCATTGTTGACATCACCTATAGTCACACCTAGTCCAAAACCTATGGCACTTCCATATATGCCAGCTTTTTCACTAACATCTTCAAATAATAAGTTGCCAGTTTCAATTAGTTGGTTTTTAAATAATTTATTTCCGCCTTCAGGATCTCTTTTTTCTCGTTGATTTGGCCTAAGGTCATAATTGCCAACACTACGGAATGAATTGTTTAATAAATAACAATCAAGATCACCATCTAGGTCGTAATCAAAAAAGGCTGCATGCGTAGACAATCCCAAATCATCGAGACCTGCTTCTTTCGATTGTTCTTTAAATGTCAATGGACCTTCCTCAGAATTACCTTGATTAATAAACAATTCATTATGTCGGTTATCTCCTTCAATATCGCCGCTTTTACACACATAGATGTCAGTGAGACCGTCTCCATTGACATCGGCCAGACTGACACCAGTGGACCATACATTTTGAGAAGTGACTCCCGCACTAGACGAGACATCTTCAAATTGAAAACCTCCTTGATTGATGTATAAAGCATTGTCGACTTGGTTACCACAAAGAAAGATATCCTGTAAGCCGTCATTATTAAAATCGCTAATGCCGACTCCCGCACCATTGTAAAAATTTCGAAAGGTGTATACATTGACATCTTTTGAATCTTGTAAGTTATTCTGAAATGTTATGCCTATATCGGAAGGATTATGTTTGAAAAATAAAGTAGCCCCTTTGTTAATTTCTACTGCCGATTCCTGGCAAGAAGCTAAGAACAGAAAGCTCGATAAGCAGTAAAAAATATTTTTTGAGACTGAGACCATTGGTGAAATAAAAAGACCCGCAATACTATAAGCATTGCGGGTCTGTAATATTTGAACTAGTTTATTAGTAACATGGATTTTGTACCAAGTTAGGATTCGCATCAGTTTGTGATCTAGGAATTGGGAATATTTCCTTACATTCATCTTGTGCAGCTTTAGCCCACCATTCGTCTGTAAACTTTCCAAATCTGATTAGGTCAGTTCTTCTCACTGTTTCTGAGAAAAGTTCTCTACCTCTTTCAGCTAAGATATTTTCTTCTGTTAAAGCGTCAAAAGGAGCAACATCAGCTCTGTCTCTGATTTGATTGACAAGAGCCAATGCCTCAGAATCGCCAGCATTCATTCTAAATAATGCTTCAGCTCTCATAAGAAGCACATCAGCATATCTCATTAATGGGAAATCATTATTCATGTTTGGCTGTCCACCAATTTCGAACTCGAATTTACTGTTTCTTGCACCTGCTTCTCTCCAAGCTTCTGGGAATAACTCATTTATTTCTGGTCTAATGGTAAATAGCAACCCATCAGGATCGACACCTGAAGCAGCAGTCCCATCATCCTCTAATCGTTTATTACCTGATACATCAAACTGAGGACCCCAAAGGAAATTACCTCTAACGTTTGAAGGACCAGCTTCCGTATTAGACTGACCTTTACGTAGATCAGTATCTTCATAAGAATTGAAAAATTCTTCAACTGTACACCATCCATTCCAAGGTTGTGCAGCCAATGAATACGTTTCTTGATTCAAATAACTTAAGGTCTGCATAACAATATTCAAACCTCCGGCAAATACAGCATCGTAAGGAATCGCCCAGATAAACTCTGAAGAACCAGCATTGTCAACTGAGAAATTTGCGAAATAATCTCCTTCTAATGAATAATTGCCAGAGTTGATGACTTGTGATGCCATATCTGCAGCTTTCTGCCATTCAGGAGAGCCTTTGTAGACTTCAGCATTTAGATATAATCTCGTTAATGCCGTACGAATAACATTTTGATTTACTCTACCATATGTAGACTGATCTACATTAGGGGATACTTGACTCAAAGCAGCTAAAAGTTCAGACTCAACGAAGGCATACACTTCTGCTCTTGAGTTGGTTGGAGGTGCAGGATCTGCATCAGCAAAACCAGTAACAATTGGCACATTACCAAACATATCCAACAACCATAAGTAATAGATTGCACGTAGTCCTTGTAACTCACCAATGAATGGATCTGTCAGAGGGTTTTGCAATTCTTCAAATTGAAAGATTAGTCTATTCGTTGCACTGACTCCTCCAAATAAGAAACCCCATGTCGTGTTGACTGTTGGATCTTCAGAAGTCCACTCTTGCTGATGTAATCTGACCCAGTGACCACCATCACCCCAGTCTGGTCCTCTTGTCGGAACGACCATTTCATCAGATGAAACTTCTTGTGCAGCCCATGGCCCAGTAGTGCCCATGTAACCATATAAAGAAGTGTAAGCGCCTCCAAGGGCTGAAATTAGTTCTTCTTCTGTTTGGAAGAAGTTATCCGCTGTCACTGCACTAAACAACTCTTCTTCGAGGTCTGTGCAGGCAGGCAGGAAAGTGACCACAAACAGTGCCACCATCATAATTTTAAATGAAAATTTGTAGAAATTCATGATTTATTAGTTTCTCTTTATTTAATCTTAAAAACCTAAGTTTACACCAAACGTAAATGCTCGTGAAGAAAAATACTCATTTCTTCTGTCTATACCAGGAGCTAATGATCCAAAGTCACTAGTATCTTCTAATCGTGGCTCTGGAGAAACTCCAGTATAACCTGTAATCGTTATTAAATTCTGACCTGTTACATAAACTCTCGCTTTCGAAAATCCACTTGGCAAAGTGCTAGTCGGTAACGTGTAACCTAAAGTTAGGTTATCTAGTTTAATAAAATCAGCTTTTTCTACGTGTCTGCTCGAAAATTGGGGCTGATCTACTAGGTTTGGTATGTCAGCGGACGTATCTAAAATGTTATATGCACTGATTTGTCCTGGTGCTTCATAGAAAGCTCTGAATGTATTTACTAAATCATGACCTAACACCCCTCTGAAAAAGACATTCAAATCAAGATTGCCAAAATTGAAGGTATTGTTAAAACCTAAGTTCCAATCAGGGAAGCCATTTCCAATAATATCTCTATCTAAAATATCATCAACATTGCCATCACCATCAACATCTATGAAATTCCAAAGGCCGTCTTCTCCAACTGGTTGGTCTTCATTAATAACGAGCCCTAATATTTGACCAATTGGTGCTCCTTCTTCCAGTCTGACCAATGGTGTTCCATTTTGACCAGGAGAACCTAGATTCGCCCCGTCTTGGAACCCACCAAGTGATACACCACGTGTGTCATCTGTTAATGATACAAGTGTTGGTAAAAACTGTCTGTTTGCAGTAACTGAAGCTGTCCAAAAGTCGTTAACGACATAATTTAATGCAACTTCAATACCATCATTTTTAATTTCGCCAACATTAAAGAATGTCTGACCAAATAAGTTTGGCGGCTGAGGCACATTAAATAAGAATATACCATCATCAGTGGTTGATGTATAATATTCTACAGAACCTGTAAATTTATAGTCGTTTATTGCGAAATCAACACCAACGTTAATATCCGTTTTGACTTCCCATTTTAGATTAGGATTAGGATTAGAAATAGGACCAAATGAAGAAGTAAAGGCTCCATTAAAAAAGAAGTTACCTGTTTGGCCAAATCGTTGCAATGACAGTAAGTCTTCACCTACATTATTTCCTGTGACTCCAAATCCAGCTCTTAATTTCAATTGATCAAATCCAGAAAGACCTGCTGCTTTTACAAGATCTACACCTGCACTAACCGCTGGAAATAAACCCCACTGGTTATCTTCTCCAAACCTTGATGAACCATCACGTCTCAAACTTGCTGTGACAAAATAAGTATCGTTGATATTTGCATTGACACGTCCAAAGAAGGAAATAAGTCTGTTGGTATTTCTATAAGAAAACACACTACCAAGACCATTCGCAAAATCTTGAGCGGCACCAAGATTGTCGGTAGTAAATGCATCTGTCAAGAAGTTTCCACCTGTTGCACCAAAGCCACTAAACTCAAAATCCTGATATTCATACCCACCTAAAATTTTCAGCTCGACACCCCCGTCAAGTTCAGTTTTGTAGTTTCCTTCTATTCTGAATAATTGATCTTGAGACTCATCATTTCGTTTAGTCGCTCGACCTGTTCTGTCAGCACCAATAAAAAAACTGTTTCTGTCAAAAAATTCATCAAAAGTCGTATTTGATCGTTGTGATGAGTAAAAGACACCAACACTCAAATCGTCAGTCAAACTATAATCACCTCTTACATTCGCTGTCAGTGTTTTGATCTCATTAGCTCTTGAATTTTGTTCGATAATTGCAACTGGATTAAAATAATCAAACAATCGTTGCTGATAATACCCATCGAATTCCGCAAACTGAGGATCATTTACATCTCTTATGAAAGGTGTAGTAGGATTAAAAATGGTTGCATATCTGAAAGCCTCATCAAATCCAAGTGATGCATCTTCTGTGCTTGTAGAAATCGTTGCTGTTATTTTTAATCTATCATTTAAAGCCTTTTGAGAAATAATGCCTCTCAAGTTCAGTCGGTCAAATCCTGTTGTTTTCGCAATACCTTTGATGTCTCTAAAGTTGGCAGACACACGGTAGCTGGTTTGATTTGTCCCACCACTTAACGCTAAATTGTGCGTATGTGACACACCGACTTGCGTTAGCTCATCAAATAAATCAATATCGCCACCTAGATCGGTTCCTTGGGCGATTCCAAAATTCCTGTATTGATCTGCATCTAAAACATCTGGAACACGATCCACGACATCAAAAGATACTTGACCATTATATGATACTGTAGATGTACCTGCCTCTCCTTTTTTCGTTGTCACTAAAATAACACCAGAAGCACCACGAGTACCGTAAATAGCCGCAGCAGAAGCATCTTTCAATACTTCTATCGAAGCGATGTCCTGTGGTTCGATACTATTCAGATCACCACCTAAGACACCATCAATCACTACAAGTGGTTCTGTAGATGCACCAACAGTTGATAAACCTCTTAGTCTGATGTTAAAGTCTCCGTTAGGGTTTGATCCAGGACGAGAAATCACAAGACCAGCAACTTTTCCTTGTAATAGCTGTGTAACATCATTCACATTACCTTTGTTGAAGTCTTCGGCTTTGACAGAGACAATGGAGCTAGTCACTTCTCTTGATTTTTGCGTACCATAACCTGTTACGACAATTTCATCGAGAAGCTCTCCCGCAGCTAATGATACATTTAATGTGTTGCTTGCTCCAAGAGGAACACTTTGTGTGGCAAATCCTGCGTAAGATACTTCCAATGCTTGTGCATCAGCAGGCACATCTAGAGAAAAGGTACCATCTAAATCAGTGATGGTTCCTATCGTGGTACCGCCCACCATAATGTTGGCGCCAATCAACGGTTCATTACTGCTGCCATCTGTAATGGTACCAGTAATCGTCCTTTGGGCATTGGTGCTAAATGATAAAAAAAGCACAAATAGAAAGGACAACCCTGATAGGGTTAATAGTTTTTTCATGAGTGTAGAATTTAAATTTCAATAAGTATTTATAAATAAATAGCTCACAATAATAATGAACATTGCTGTTATTACGTAATAAATTATATTCCTACTGTCTGCCATCTGGCACGTTTCTGATACCGAAAACCTTTACGGAAGCAGAATTTTTGTATATGAGAATCTTAGTTTACCAAATCAGAGAAAAATTTCGATATTTACTAAATGAGTGATAAGGCTCGATTAATCGATATTGCAAGAGCGCTAAATATCTCCACCACTACGGTATCTCGGGCGCTAAATAATAAGTCTGACATCAATGCAAAGACAAAGGAGGCAGTTCTACACCTTGCTAAACAATTAGACTATCAACCAAACAAGCTTGCCATTTCTCTGCGCAAGAAAATGAGCTTCAAATCAATCGGCGTGATTTTACCTAATGTGGGCCATTATTTCTTTTCTACGGTATTAAAAGGAATCATGCGCAATGCGCACCTCAACAATCATCTTGTTATTGTAGGTGAATCTGCTGAGAGTAACAGTCAAGAGCAAAAATTAGTAGAAGAATTTGTCAACTATGGTGTCAATGGTATTCTGATTGCTCCTGGACGAGAAAGTAAGAACGAGGATATCACAGCGTTGTTGGAGTCAAAAAGAACCCCGTACGTACTGATGGATCGGATTTTTCCAAATTATACTGGCAATTACGTCTTGAGTGATGATTTTAAAGGAGCAGAAATCGCAACCACTCACCTAATTGAAAATGGAAAGAGGAGAATTGCTCATATCGGAAGCTTACACAATTGTTCTGTAGGGTACCAACGTTTTAGCGGATACCTTTCTGCTTTGGATAATAATGGAATCTCAAAAGATGATTCTATTATCAGAGAATGTCTGACAACAAAAATGGAGGAAGGCTATAAGGCTACCCAAGAATTGCTTGCTCTGGAAAATCCGCCTGATGCTATTTTTACAGTGACGGATGATGTTGCTGCAGGCGTTTTGGATTATTGCCATAGACACCAGATTGAAGTACCTAAACAACTGGCTGTGGTAGGATACAGCAACTCTGAACTCAGTTCTATAATCAAACCAAAACTAACCACCATCGAACAGAAGGGGGAGCGGATGGGAGAACTAGCTTTTGATTTCTTCTTTGCATCTTATAAGGATAAAGAAACGATTCACCAAAAGACATTTGAATCTAAGCTGATTGTGCGGGAGTCTAGTGTGAGCATCAAATAGATTTGACCAACCATCAAAACAGTCTATAATAAATGGCCAAAATAAATAACAGGTTGTCCTCTTTCGAGAACAACCTGTATATATTAAATCAGAATAAACCGTGTTGTAGTCTATAGGCGTTACTTCACCTACAGCGTTCTATAGTCTGTATGACAGACCTAGAGAAATTGAAGTGCCTGGCGAATAAGCTGCAAAGGTTTGATTTTCTGCACCAAAAGATTCGTACTCACGTCTGACTTTAGAGTTCAGCAAGTTTGTTGCTGAAAGACTCAATCTCATTCGTTGATCATCGCCAACCTGTCTTGATACTTTCGCATTTAAACTGTGGAATGGCTGCTCAAACACATCTGGGTTTTGCGCAATACCGACAATAGCCAAACGCTTCCCTTGTACATTATAGCTAAGGTTAGCTTCCCATCCTTGATCAGGTAAGTTATAATTCAAATACGTATTAATGATGTAAGGTGATTGACCTTGCATTTGTCTTGTCTCTCCGATGACTTCGCCTGGTCTTGCATTTCTTACTCTTGATTCAAATTCTCCACCTTCAGATTTGTCTAACTCCACTGCGGAATGCACAAAAGTCAAATTCGCACCAAAGCTTAATGCCTGATCGATGAAGTCAAGAGACTTTCTTGCTTCTAATTCGATCCCTGCAACTGTTGCATTCCCTACGTTTCTTGGTGTGATGTTATCTGGAGCAATCTCTGAGAAAGCCACCAATTCGATTGGGTTATTAAATGTCTTGTAGAATGCACTTACCGCAAACAACTGACCTCTTTCTTGGAATGACTCCCATCTTAAATCAAAATTATTGATGTCAGTCGGAACCAGATCAAGATTACCAATGAATGTTCTGTCAGATAAAGCATCGTAAATCTGTGCAAGAGAAACTTCCTTAAATGAAGGTCTCGCCAATGTTCTTGAGAAAGAAGCTCTCAGATTTGTTTTGTCAGTCAAGCTGTAAATGAAATTAGCCGCAGGCAACACACTCCATTTATTGATCAATTCCTCATTGTTGAAGATTCGGTTACCAATGTTATTTTGGCCAGTATAAATATGTGTGAAGTTTTCAACTCTCGCACCGTATATCGCTTTTAGCTTATCGCTAATTGGAAATTCATTCATGATATAGGCACCTATGGTATTTTGATCAGCAGAATACGTATTTGCTGGTTCAAAATTACCTGTGACAAAAACGCCTGTTCTTGACTCTGGTGTCCATATATTTTCTGGAGCTAAAATTTCATCTGCATTACCACTAAAATTAATGTCGTCTCCATTTCTTGTTAAGAATTCAAAATTCTGGATGCCGAAATCTCTTGTCTTCGTGACATAGCTACCACCAAATTTCAACTTAGCTTCTTTTTCACCGACTTGGAATTTTTTTGTCAGATCTAATTTGCTGGCATAGTTGGTTTCTTCCAATCCTCTGAAAATACGCGTTGGGACAGCACCTTCAGATGGCTCGATTGAAAAAATGCCACCTTCATCTCTGAACTGAGCCAAACGGACATCTTTATCGTCTATTTGAGAAAAGGTAGGTGCTAATTTCCACTCAACTTCAAAATTGCCTTTGTCGAAAGAGTGCTTACCCGTTAATAAGGCATTGGTGATTGCACGTTCTGTATATTCTAAGTTATCTCTGATGATGGTGTTGTCAGAAGTGATGAATGTCTGTCTGACAAATTCACCTGCTCTTGATTCACCATTTTGGATTCTCATTAAAGACAAGCCAATTTTGTGGTTATCCCATTTTACGGCAGTACCCACTAAACCAGTAGCGATCACATTATTTGAAGACAATTGTCCTCGCTGTGTTCTGTTAGCTAAAAGTTCAATGACATTATCGTCATCAAAATCTGGCTTTAAGAAAGTGTTGAATTCTTGGTCATCGTAAAAAGTATTGGTGTTCTTGTAGTTTAACGCTACGTTGTATCCAATCTTCATCTTCTTTGTCTCGATTTGATTACCTGCGGAAAATCCAAAACTGTAATCTAAAAATTGAGACTGGTTCTGCGCTTCCCAAGTATTGTTAAATGCACTTGTCAATACGGGTAAACTGGTTGAATTACTTGCGGTTCTTGGTATGGTTCGCTGCGGGTTAAAAGGAATGTCTCTTAATCCATTATCAAATCCTAGGAAATCTGTGCTACTACCTTGGTAGCTTAGTGCATTTTCATTCAAGTGCATACCTGGGTTATAACTCAAGCTACCTGAAATATTGATGGTCTTCGAATCTGGAAAATCTTTGGTTATCAAATTGACAACACCTCCAGTAAAATCTGCAGGCATATCAGGGGTAAATGATTTTACCACGATAATGTTATCGATCAAGTTAGTCGGAAAGACATCCAACTGTAGTGTGTTTCTATCAGGATCGAGTCCTGGTACATCCATACCATTCAAAATGGATTTAGTATACCTATCTCCTAATCCTCTGACGAAGACATATTTACCACCTTGTACGGATACACCAGTGACTCTTTTTATCGCAGATGCCGCGTTACTGTCACCGATTCTCCTGAATGCTTGTGAGGAAATTCCATCTAATAAATTGGCTGATTTTTTCTGAAGCGTCAATACGGCAGTTTCTGTATTTCTTATTTGTTTAGCCGTAACAACTATTTCATCAAGCATTTGTGATTCTTCCTTCAAAGTAACGTCAAGAATGGTTACTTCACCGTCCACGATTTCTACTTCACTAACGGTCAAGCTAGCAAATCCAATAAAAGAATATTCCACAGTGTACGAACCTGCAGGTAAGGACAGAGTATAGGCTCCGTCAAGATCACTTGTCGTACCACCTGATGTCTCTGTTATAAAAACGGTAGCAAAAGGAACTGTCTGACCTGTAGCTTCTTCATTCACGATACCTCTGAGAGTACCCTGACCAATTGAAGCAAAAGAAGAGAGTAAAAGAGAGAATAAAAAGACAATAGTTACAAATTGTTTATTCATGATTTACTGATTTAAAATAGTCACTCCGTTTTGTCTTTTTAGGTAATGACTAAGTGTTTGTTTATTCTGAAAAAAATATGTGTCAAAAAGTATTTAATTAACTATATTAAAAATCCAATGCACCAGATTGTCGAGCTGTCGTCCAACCAAATACACTGGTATCTGCACCAACAGTATTCTCTCCAGCTTGAACTACATTAACTGCTGCTTGGTCTTCCGGAGTGAAGTCTGGAAAAACAGCCTCAACAGTAGCCCCAACAGTAGAAGAAAACTCAAAACCTGAGAATGTCAGTTCGCCATCGGCATATGCTGCCACGGTATTATCACCTGAAAAAGCGAAGTCACCTTCACCATTGTCAGCAGGTAAGGCAGAGAAGCCAAAGAAGTAGGCGTTATTGATCGATCCTGTGGCACCATCTCTCATGTTTCCAAGTTCATCGTCGAAGCCCCTTACGGTAAGATCGTTTAGTGTAAATGACCCAGGGAATGATCCTTCAGGACCATCAAATTCTAAACAATGATCTGTACCTCCAAAGGCAATAACAACAGCGTTATCAATTCTGCCTGCATAAGCTTGATCAAGATCAATGGCGTCATCATCTGCTGCCCAAACCAATAGATTAGAACAGTTAACGGTCCCACCAAACAACTCAATACCATCGTCAAGGGTTGCTGTAACTTCGATATGGTCGACAATTGTACCAGCACCAACACCACCGAACGTAAGACCGTTAATTTCATTATCAGAACCAATAGACACACCTCCGTGTCTGACTGATATGTAAGTCATGATACCAGAATCATCCATTGGATCTGATCCACCGTATGTTCCGAATCCATCATCTACAGGTATGCCTTCAATGTTAGAAGTTTCCGAATCACCATCGACAGAGATAGGTGCTCTACCTAAAACGATCAATCCTCCCCATAGACCATTTTCATTTTCATCTAAATTTGGACTTACAATTTCTCCAGAAGTGATGTTATCCAAAATAGAGGTGAATATGATTGGCGCATCTGGTGTTCCTTGCGCATCGATTCTTGCACCTTGCTGAATGATTAAAGCCGAGGCGAGTGTGCCATTACCTTCTGCACCTTTTATGATGGTGCCAGGTTCTATGGTCAAGGTTACATTTTCTTCTACAACGACTTTATTGGCTAAAATATATTCTGTGTCCGCTGTCCAAGTTTCATCAACAGATATAAATCCTGTTTTGGTTTCTGTAAAACCACTTACCTGGACACATTCGTTATCAACGCAGTCAAAATTATTTGGGCAAGATCCTCCACAAGGTTGCGTGGCATCAATAGTGATACAGGTACAATCAGCAGCCAGTATTTCACCGGACAGACAGACATTCAGACAATCTGGTGGATTTTCTGGGAAACATAGGCAATCTAAGGATTGAATTTGATTGGCTCCGCAAGTAGTATCACAGCTGTTCTCTGATTCGCAGCTCGTGATCAACATAAGGCTAAGTAAAAAAGTTAATGGGTAAAGAAACTTTATCATAATTGGGTTTGCAATTTTATGATGCAAAATTAGTTTACCAATATATCTTAGGTTTTAAGCAAGTATTAAGTAATTATGAATAATGTTAAGTGAATGTTATGTCCTTGTTATCTAAGCATTTTCTGAATAGAAATAAGAAAAGGCCACCTTTGAATAAAGGCAGCCTTCACATTTTTCATAAACGTTTTATATCTCTATATCTCTCCGATGACCGCTTCAGTCACATTAATAATGTGATCACCAACTCTTTCCATAGCATGGAAAATATTATTATAAATCATAGCCGCTTTCACATTGTAATCGTCGTTACCAAGATTGGATAAATGCTCTTCACGTAATGTATTTCTAAATGCATTAATTTCTTTTTCTTTTGCTTTTGCTTCGTCTTTGGTGACATTCGCATAATTAGGATTATTTAAATTTCTGATCATAATCTCAAAAGCTTCATCAATTAGCAAACTCATAGCATTTAGATTCTCTCTTTGCTTTGGTGTGAAGTAGTTCTTCTCTTCATTCTTTATTTCTAATGATTTAGAAATTTGGAAATACACATCACCAATTCTTTCTAAATCATTAGCGATATTGATTATAGAACGAAGACTCTGGCTAGTGTTTTTTGTAATTTTGCTACTCGATAGTTTGGTAATGTACTCCGTGACTTCTACCTCCATTCGATCACTAATCTTCTCATACTTCTTGATTTTTTTCAATAATTTTTTCTGCTTTTTGGGTTCAACAGAATTAATCAAATTAGTTGTAAATCCAGACATACGAGAAATCACACTTCCAAAGTGACCAGCTTCTTTCTGTAACTCTAAAAGTGCTAACTCAGGCGTCTTACTTGCGGTCCCGATAAACTTCAAGGAGAAATCATCTTCATCTTCTGCACTGCCTTTTACTGACCATATGGCAACTTTAACCAACCATGGAACAAAAGGCAATAGGAGTAACACATTGACCAAATTGAAGAACGTATGGAATGCTGCCAGTTTGTACGTATTCATAATGTCAACATCACTCAGATCATCCGTCTTCAATTTTTTATTGCTTTCAAAAATGTGTGTAAAATTTTCTACAATTACATTGATGAGTTCCATAGCCCACGGCAGAGCTATTACCATCCAAGACACACCAATAAGATTAAACATAGAGTGAATCCTTGCAGAACGTTTGGCATTAGTATTACCAACCAGAGAAGCCAACTCAGCTGTAATCGTTGTACCAATATTTTCTCCCAAGACCATCGCTGCAGCTACATCAAGAGGTAACCAACCAGCGTATACGAGAGTCAATGTAATGGCCATCGCCGCACTAGACGACTGCACAATAACAGTAACAAGTGCACCTACGAATACAAAGAAAATTCTCGACAATATGCCGTACTCTGAAAAATTCTTAATCCATGCCAATGCATCGCTACCGCCAATATCTGGTACTGAATCTTTGAGGAAAGAAAGCCCCATAAACAAGATTGCAAAACCGATTAAAAATTCGCCCCAATATTTTAATTTTCCTTTCCCAGCAAAATATAATGGTATAGCTAATGCAAATAATGGAATGGAGTATGCACTTAATTTTACTTTAAATCCCAATAAAGCGATGATCCATCCAGTTACTGTCGTCCCAATATTAGCTCCCATCATCACACCAGCTGATTCGACTAGAGTTAGAAGACCAGCATTTACAAAACTTACTGTCATTACGGTCGTAGCAGAAGAAGACTGCACAAGTGCCGTAATTAAAAACCCAGTAAATACACCTAAAAATCGATTCTTAGTCATTGATCCTAAGATCTTTCTCAGTTGTGATCCAGCAGCACGTTGAATACCATCACTCATGATTTTCATCCCGTAGATGAAAAAGCACAGTGATCCTATTATCTGAATTAATTGCCCAAAACCAAATTCCATGGTCAGTATATTTTGAAGTAGTTAGAAATATTCGTTTTTAAAAATGTAAATCCATTTGCAATCTGTAGGTAAATTCATTGTCACTAAACTCTCTTGCGCGATAAGTGATATCTGTCTGTACTTTCAATTTGTGTCCGACGACGTATTTTGAAAACCCTAAAGTGTATTGATTTTCTGGACTATCTACACCATCATCAGGTTGCACATTCGTCCATCTAACCGCAGCTTCGAAGGTGTCAGTCAAAAAGTGACCTACAGCTAAATTGATAGCAGAACCAGTGTAATAATTATCAATCACTACTCCTTCATTATCGACAATAAATGGATCCCCATCTTCTGTTTTTCTGTTTGCATATTCGGCCATGATGGATAATCCATTATGTTTATACATCAAATCTGCAAAAAAAGTATTGAGTGTTTTTCCAAATGGATTGTCATTACCATCTGTGAAAAAGCTACCTGTTTGGCCTCTTGTTCTTCCTGCATCAACATTAATTTCATAGGCTGCAGCTATTGCCAATTTTGGAGTAGGCTCTTTTTTGGTATCCGACCCTGTATAATCTCCTTTGGACTTAAATTCTCCAAATGGCAGTGCTTCTAATTTAGCAGAATATGCGTGCCCACCAATATTGCCACTCGTAATGTTCTTTCCTTCACCAGAACCGATGGCAAGAATTTGCTTCAAAATAAAATCCTCACCGATATACGTTTTATTCTTCAACATAACACCAACATCTCGATCAAGTGTAAATCTGGAATTCAATCTGGATCGGTCGACGAATTGGAGATTACCAGAAGAAATTATTCTTTCTCTGTTGCCTGGAAATTTGCCTTGACCAGCCCAGATTGATAAGTTTTTATGAAAATTCCATTCTACGGAAGCATCTAGAATGATGTTAGCGGCATTGCTAAATCGAGAACTGTTGCCACCACCATTGTCTCTATTTGACAAAGACAACTCAGCTTTGTACTTCAGTTTTGGCGTTACAGCATAACCGTCAAATTTCAATCTTGATCTTCTAATGAAGATGGCCGTTTCGTTAGTATTGTCATCTAAGTTCCATGCACTTTGAAATAATGTTTGGAATCTAAAGCCAATTCTCATATAGAAAGAAGAATCTTGGGCGTGTATTTGTAAACCACTTCCAAATTTTGGAGCCTTGATTTGTTGTGCGTTCGATGTTGTTGATATAGCAATTAGACATGCTAACATCAATATGGTTGGTATGTATCTCATTTAAGGCTACAAAATTATGATCTCAATGTTTCCTTAATGTTAACAAATGGTTAAGTAATCGTGTTTATGTAATCAGGGTTTATATTGGGATCGATTGATATTACTTAGAAAACGCATTACAGAATATGAAAGACCTACTAGAATTAGCAGAATTGGCATGGAATGGTGAAATAGATCTGCAATTTAAACATCATCCAGTCCATATGTTTTATAGCGGCTCGACAGAGTTAAAAGAAAACGTATTGGGAATCAAAGGCATTGCTGGTCACTATACGATTGATACGGGAGATGGCTTGGTCATGATTGATGCGGGTAGTCAGCTTGATATTGATAGGACTTACAAAGAAATCAGAAAGTGGCGACCAGATTCGGCTGTAAAAGCTGCCATTTTTACACATCATCATATAGATCATGTCTTTGCTGTAAAACATTTTGACGAAGAAAATGAAAAGAAAGGCATCCCCTCTCCTGTTGTTTATGGACACGAATTAATGCCTGATCATTTTGAAAGATACATAAAGACAAGAGATTGGAATACCGCTATTAATAGACGTCAATTTGCAATAGACCTTGAGCACTTTGAATGGCCAGCAGCATATAGATATCCTGACATCACCTATAAAGACAATATGTCATTCACCTGTGGAAAATTAACATTTGAATTACATCATGCGCGTGGCGAAACAGATGATCACACTTGGATTTATATTCCTGAAGAAAAAATAATCGCACCCGGGGATCTGTTTATTTGGGCTGTACCAAATGCGGGAAATCCCCAAAAAGTACAACGATACATATCAGATTGGGCAGATGCTTTGGAGGAGATGTTGACCTTGGATTGCGATGTATTTCTGCCTGGACACGGCTTTCCTATTTTTGGAAAAGATAGAATAAAATTAGCGTTAGAAACAACCTCGAAATTTTTAAGAACTATCGAAGATCAGACATTACGATTAATGAACCAAGGAAAGAGTCTTAATCAAGTCTTGCATAACGTAACCATACCAAGCGAATTGATGGAATATCCTTGGCTGACACCTATTTATGATGACCCGCAATTCTTGATTAGAATGGTTTGGCGCAGATATGGCGGCTGGTGGGATGGTGAGTACGATAGACTGCTTCCTTCATCAAGAAAAGAAGAAGCAGTCGCTTGGGTTGAATTATCTGGAGGGATTGAACGTATAATTGCCAAAGCATTAGAAAACTCAACCAATGGAAATCACAAAATCGCCGCTCATTTAATTGAAACAGCCTTTCATGCGGATAATGAAAACGAAGACATGCATAAAGCAAGAGCAGACATTTATAATGCATTCGCATTAAACCAATCGTCCTCGATGGGTCGTAATATTTTAAATCATGCCAGCTTGGCTAGTCTGAAAGGCAAAAGAGATTTGGCGCAAACGGGAGAGTA